>CAZOZZ010000028.1:0-34042 GCA_964584435.1 uncultured Solibacteraceae bacterium
TTTTCCTGCTCCAAAACACAGCCTTGGACTCTATCCATGAGAAATGCGGGCTAGCTGATTACGCGGATTGGGTGGGGGGAATTTTTTACGCGGATTACGCAGATTTCGCGGATTATTGGAATGGGAAAGGAAGGAAGTGGGGGAGCGCAGTTGGGGGCTACTAGAACTCGAAAAGGCGGTCGTAGGTGACTTCGGGGTGAGTGAGGCCCAGGCGGTGGCGTTCTTCGATTGGGTTGTGGCCGGGGGGGGGAATGGACTCCAGGGTCGAATTGGAGAATTCCCTGTCGTCTATTATGCAGACGCCGGGGAGTCCTTCCAAGTTCAGGTATTCTCGAAAGTCTCGATGGGACAGCTGCACTACAGGGCGTCCCATGATTAATGCTTCCTGAAGGACGGTGGATCCCATACCGACGACCGCTATTGCACCTTTGAGGTCTTGATTGAGCGAACTGCCGGATGATACCTCTACAGTTCCACTTCTTTGGACAGATCGCAGCCATGATCGTGCGCGCGGAGAGAGTTGGGCCGCCGGATGCAATCGGAACCGGACCTTGTGTTGGGTCCCCTTAGCCAGGACCCTCTTGGCAGATTCCAGGACGACATCGTTATCGAAGAACGGAAGGGCTGTTACAAACAGGAAGTATTCCTTTCCGGCTGCCATGAAGGGGTCTGCCGTACGGAGTTGCTCGTATCGGCTACTTCCGCCGAGCAGAAATGTCGTTCGCCTAAAGTGCGCCTGTAGCATTTCGACAATCCGATTGTCGTAGACGTAGAAGACATCGGGCAGTGCGAGCCCGGCATCCACTTCATCCTGGCTCGGGAAGAGCCACCGTTTTCCTTTTGAGAACGCTGCGTGTTGAACGGTGTAGCTCTTCGCCCCTTGACAGGATGCGATGTCCCACACTGTCCTGGCATGCTCATGCATCTCATGAACACAGCCGACCTTGGTGAGGTGGTGTCGTTCGACGATAGCCGATAAGTTTCGGTGGAGGGCGGTCAATTCCAGCCATCGAAGGCTGAGAAGCCAGGAACACCACGAGAGCCAGATCAGCACCTTGTCAAACAGCGGGCCGGAGACCACGGGTAAGGCACCCATAGTCGCTCGTGCGAGAACAAAGAACGGCCTGGCAAGATCCTCTAAAAATCGGATCTGCATCGTTCTTGCGCTACCGCCAAGGGACGAACGCAAACCGAACAAGTAAAGCGCATCGGCGGGCTGGCTCGCGACATATGGGGTTCGGTATTGCCCCGGAGTCACCTCTTCACCGCAAGGTGATGGGGCGACCAGCACGCGGTCTTTGATCTCACCGCTCATGCACCAGCCGTATTTCCTGAACGGAGGGGCCAGTCGGAGGATTCCCTTTGAGAGATCCAGCAGGAACGAGGCGAGGGCTTCGAGCAGGAGGCGGATCCTGTGGCCGTTTCTGTAGCCGGGATGCCAGAGTAAGGAGACATCCGTTCTTCTAGTGCAGACGGGAGACGAGAACACGAGGAACCGCAAATCCGATGGAACGCGCTCGGCAACCGAAGTCACGCATCGTGCCGCCAGGGCTTCGAACGGATCATCGCCTTCATCGGCTCGCAGTTCAGGAACCGCTTCGGTATTCGGTAAAGAGCCCTTCATTCGAGGCGTACACGTCCAACGCGTTGGGAACCGTTGTGGGTTCTGCCAGGGTCTCCCCTCCTGCGGCATTCACCAGTGCCAGCCCAGCGGCCACGTCCCAGATCCGGATGTCTCGTTCACGGTAGGCGTCCACACGCCCGGCTGCGACATAGGCAAGCGACAGGGCGGCCGAACCCAGCAGACGAATTTTCTTGTAGTCCTGGACCTCGTTTACAAACCGGGTCAGGGCGTCCGTGGCAAAATCCGTACCGGCCGGAAAGCCCGTGCACAAGGTGGCTTGACGGGATTCCCGCACTTGGCTGACACGAATATCCTCTCCGTTCAGGCAGGCTCCTTCGCCGACGATCCCGGCAAATACTTCGTCACGGTTGAAGTCGTTTATGACGCCGAGCAAGGGTTCATCGTCACGCCACAGGCCGACGGAAACGCAACAGAGGGGGATACCTCTCAGAAAGTTCAGGGAGCCATCCAGGGGATCCACAATCCATCTTAGGTTGGAATCCGGATCGCTGCCGGGACACGTTCCACCTTCCTCGGCCAAGACCGCAAACGGCGACGCCTCACAAAGGACCTCCAGAATCCGCTCCTCGGCAAGCCGATCGGCCTCCAGTTTGACGTCTCGCTCGAAGTGAGTCGCGACGCTTCTCTGGGCAGGAGACATTCCTTTCAGAACCTTTCCGGATTGCACGGTTGCCTCGACGGCCACTTCCAACCACTCCTGCAATCTCCGTGAGCCAATCTCGCTCGCTCGAGACTTGTTCACTAGACCGAACCTGCTTGAGGTATTAACTCCGCCAGGAGATTCTCGACTGCTTCGGTTTCCATTTGACGCCTGCAATCAACCGTGTAGGACCCGACATGCGGTGTCAACAGGACCTGGTCGTATTCGCACAGACGGCCCCGGTACGGCTCGGTCTCGAACGTATCCAGGTGGGCACCCGCCAAACGTCCCTGATCCAGAGCACAAATCAGGGCTTCTTCGTCTACCAGCCCGCCACGGGCGGCGTTCACGAGGTAGCTGCCTGTCTTCATCTGCTGGAGTTCAGGATCGCCTATCAGGCGATCCTCGCCGCTGCTGTGCAACGTCACGACATCCGCAAGTTTCAGGGCCTCGTCAAGGTTCAGGAGAGTGAAACCGTCCGGCGGGGCGGGGTAGGCCGGGTCTACCACCACGATTTTCGCATCGAAAGCTTTCAGGAGCTCACTCACCTTACGGCCGATCCGACCGAAGCCGACGACGGCAACAGTCTTGCCTGACAATTGCTGACCGATGCGCTTATCCCACTCCCGCTTGTGCAGGGAGCGGTCCATCGACGGGACCGACCGAAGCAAATTCAGGATCGCACCCACGACCAGCTCGGCCACCGCAGTCACGGGTGCGGTCGGCGTCGAGTGAACGACAATCCCAAGTTCCGAGGCTGCAGTGACGTCCACGTTCGACATTCCCGATCCACAACGAGAAACCACTTTCAGGCCGGATCTCGTCAAGACGTCTCGATCGAGAGGCTCCAGGCCGGCAATCAGCCCGACGACATCGGGGGTCAGTAGCTCCAGAAGTTCAACCCTGGTCAGTCTTCGTTTGAAGGGGTTGTCGATGACGTGGAATCCGGCATCGTTCAATTTTTCCAAAGGAGTGTTATCCACGGCACCGAAGGTTGATGGGCCGATGAGGATTCGTTTGGGGTCGGTCACTTTACGCGGATGATGCAGATTACGCGGATTACGCGGATGGGATCAGATGGGAGCCTACTCTTGACTGGGAGGCGCGATGTTGTGAGCGGTACTCCAGTCGGTGTCGGCGGCGTAGATTAGGTAGACCAGCTTCATAGTCTGGAGGGCTTCCCGGCTGGTGCCGTGGAGGACGTTGCCGCTGTTCACGATGGCGTCTGCGAATTCGTCGATTTCGTCCCTCCAGGAAGGGTCTTCCACGTATGTCACGACTTCTTCGCGGGTCGTGCCGCCATCGGCCTCGTCCCGACGTCCGATCGTCAGGCGCTCCTCTCCATAGCTTTTCGAACCGGAAAGGATCCCGCGGAGTTCGAGGTATCCTTCGGTCAGTGCGATTTCCAGAGTGAAACGGTGTTGCCACTGCGCTGCACTCGAATGCAGCATAGCGATGCGGTCGAGGCGGTCGCGTAGGAGGGCATAAACGTTGTCTTCGACATCGTGCTTCCAGTATCGATTCGAAACGTAGCTTTTCGCTTCAACGAATTCCCCGCAAAACAGCTGCATGAGGTCCACCATGTGGGTCCCCTGGTCGAGAAGAATGCCGCCTCCAGCGTACTTTCGCTCAGCACGCCAACCGCTGGCGAAAGAAATGATCTTGCTCTTGCCGTAGACACCGCGCAGATTGACGATTTCGCCCAGCTCACCGGATTGGATCAGGTCGAGAGCCGCACGCACCGAGTGGTGGTACCGGTGATTGAACCCGTACTTGACCAGCAATTCCGGGTGTTTACCTTCGGCTTCGATCACCCGCTCAATATCCCCCATGTCGCGTCCCGGTGGCTTCTCACAGAAAACATGCAACCCTCGCTCGATACCGGCGATCGTGACCTCAGCGGCCAGGTAGTTGGGAAGGCTCACAAAGAGGACATCGAGAGGTTCATCGAGTAAGCTCTTGTAGTCCGGATAGTGCGGGATACTGTCCGACCCGAGGGCCACCTCGCCGAACGACTGGTCGCAAATCGCGACTGTCTCGAGATGGGGATTCTCGTCGATGAAGTGCCTGCGCCGTTTGCCGACGACACCGTAGCCAGCTATGCCAACTCTGAGCATCTGGCTCATTGGTTCGCAGTCGCGAACAATTTGGCGTACTCTCCGTTGCTCTGGAGCAAGTCCACGTGACTGCCCTTTTCGACAATTCGACCTTGATGTAGCACAACGATCTGGTCGGCACGCTCAACCGTGGAGGCACGGTGTGCGATTTGAATGACGGTCCGATCCCGTGAAATCTCTCGAATTGTCTGCTGTATCGCGTGTTCGCTGATCGAATCGAGTGAGCTGGTTGCCTCATCCAGTAGTAGCAGCGGGGGGTTGGACAAGAGCGCACGTGCGAGGCAGAGCCGCTGCTGCTGTCCTCCGGACAGTTTCATGCCGCGCTCTCCGACCAGGGTTTGGTATTTTTCCGGCAGCTCCTGTATGAACGAATCGGCGTTCGCCAATTCGGCGGAGGCAAC
Organism: uncultured Solibacteraceae bacterium; assembly: GCA_964584435.1. Lineage (GTDB taxonomy): Bacteria > Acidobacteriota > Terriglobia > 20CM-2-55-15 > 20CM-2-55-15 > CAZOZZ01. The sequence goes on from CAZOZZ010000028.1 coordinate 4,804, forward strand.
GACGGCTTCATCCGAGTAGCCTTCGCGCCCGAATGTGATGTTTTCAGTCACGGTTCCGTGGATCAGGAAGGGATCCTGGCTGACAAATCCGATCGCCCTGCGCCACGACTCCAGGTCGTAGTCTGCGAGTGGAGCCTCGTCAACAAGAATCGTGCCGCCGGTCGGTTCATAGAGGCCAAGCAGCAAGTTGACAATCGTGGACTTGCCGGATCCCGACGTACCCACCAGCGCCATCACTCTTCCTTTATCGAACGTCAGATTGAGACCGACCAACAACGGCTCACGGCCGGCGTGCGAAAAGTGGACATCTCTAAAAGTGATGCCAGTATTCAGGTCGGTAAATGGCCGACCTCCTGTACGAAGAGGTGGTCGAGGTAGAACGAGTGCGGCGTGGATCGCTTCCACTTCAGGCAGGATGCCGACAACCTCCATCTTCGTTCGACCCAGCTCCGTAACTATCGGCATGAGCTGTACCAGGCCCGCGGCGAAGATGCCGAGTTCAGGAAGTACCGAACTGAGATTCCCCGACGCCTGATAACGCAGGACAAACAAGAGGCCGAGAATCACCAGGACAGCAGAAAACTCCATCAACTGCTTCGGAGCTTCCAGCCAGATGAGATCTTTCGTCCAGAGCTGGATGTACCGGCGGGTGACACTCCTGAATCTCTCAACCCAGCGGACGGTTGTGCAAAATGCAACCATCTGTCGGATGCCCATGATCAGTTCGTTCGCTACAACATGTTCTTCAGCTCGCACATCCGCTCTTTCACGACCGATATTGTAGGAAACTTTTCGCGAAAGGTAGGAAATGGCCTGGTAGTAGACAAACCCCAACCCTCCAAGAACAACCACACCTGATGGAAAAATCATTACGAGGACTGTAAGAATCGCCAGTGCCTTCAGGGTCTCCGCCGCCATTTGCGGCAGCCGTCTCATCAGGGTGGCCACCTGGGCAGGGGCAACGACGCCTCGATAGATGAGAGTCCCAAGCTTGTTCTCCAGAAAGAACTGGTAGGAACTCTTGGAATATCCTTCAATGAGCTGGTTCTTGATATCGAATAAGACCCTGCCGCTTGAGTAGGCGATCAAGCCCGCACGCAGAAAGCCGAAGAAAGCCCTTGCCGCAAAGACAACAACGAGCACTACGGCTGCGGCCACGATCGGATCATCGAAAGGAACGAGGTCACTGAGCATCGTCACCGCTCGCCTGATTCCTGTTAGTTCTTCGCCAGTCTCCCCGGCCAGGGAGGACAAGAGTGGAAACAGCGCTGCAAGACCAAGCGCCTCGATACCTGAAGAGACGATCATCACGATAAACAGGACCGCATAGAGAGACATGTGCGGTCGGAGGAAGTAAAAGAACACGGAGAAGTTCAACGGACTCGCACCTCCGATGGCGCCCTGGGTTCCGTCGCGGGTTCCGAGACCCGACATGCCTTCGCAATAGCCTTCGCACATGAAGCGGCGTTCTCGGCCGGCGACAGGCTCGAGACGGGCTCGAACACATCCGCCAGATATCCAGGAAAGGTAGCTTCGCCGATCATCCAATCCGTGAACGCCTGCACCTGACTCCGATCGAGGGCTTCTCCCGAGCTAATCTGCCCGAGAGCGGACTTACACTGGGCGGTTGAGGCCACCTGAAACACACCGGGGCAGTTCACGTACCAGGGCGCGCCGAACACGACGGCAGGAACACCGGCTCGGAGGGCTTCCCATCCCGCGGTGCCGGCAACTGTCGCAACACATCGGCTGTCTCTAAGCAACGTCGCCGACGATGCGTTTACGCTGATCAGCCGGACTCGGCCGGATGTGAGTTCGGCGAGAGATTCGTAGAATTGTCTGCTTCTCCCCAGACTCGAGCGAACGGGATTGTCGTTGTGTTGTCGCGGATGCTCTTTCACATAAACATACCAATCTGGCGGAAGGCACTCGACGAGCAGGCGTAACCCAAGGAGTTGGTCAGCGAACCCAAGGCCCATCGGAATACTCGTCCGTTCGGGCTGAAACTGTAGCGGATAGTAGATGTAGGGCGATGAGAGGTCGGGATCAGTTGTATGCGACTCATAGAAATCCCTCAACCCGTAAAGATGAATAGCCTCCACGGCATCACGCCACAGGTATTCCAACCGTGTCGGCATCTTCGGGGCAAGGGCATACATCGAGCAACCGTACGCCTTGTGCATACTCAGTGGTCTGCGGCCAACCTGGAGAACGAATAGGACCGCACGCTTAAAAGAATCCCATGCGAAGTCTCGCTTGGTGAGCCTTCGGTTCCGTTTGTCCTCAAATGCGCGATTGCGATCGTCGTAATAATTGGGGCGCTCCTTTTCCTCTGTGACGTTCGGGTTCGCCCCAAACTCGCAGAGATCCGCTGGAGGGGTCGGCATCTGCTCGATTCGGTCGATCAGGAACATTCGATCCGGGAAATATGTTCGTTCGAACATGAGAGTCTCGATGCTTCTCAACTGGCAAAGCAGGTAGAGCACGTAATCGAACCCTAGGTGAGGCACGACTGGGAACACCACGGCATCGGGCCGGGCCCGCTCGAGCAGACACGACCAGAGCGCAATGTAGCGAAAGTAAATGCGTCTGAGATCCTGGATGGACAGGCCGGCATAGTTCATGCGCTCAAACATCTGCAGCACGAACGATTCCGACACGGCCAGACGATCGATGATCTCCGGATCCGGAACGCCAATATCGACCGCGACCTGGGCTGGTACCCTTCCGGCTATCGCGTCCCAGAACGAATGCTTGATACAGTCGTCTTGAAGGGCATTGAAGTCGTCAAACTTTTCAGGGTCGGCGCAAAGGTAAGTTACCTGAATACCTTCGTCGACCAACAACCGCACCATTTCCGGATAGAATCCCTGCGGGTGCAAGATCCAGATCTTCTTCATCGAAACCCAACTCCTGAGGGTCCACGGAAACCGCAGTCATGAAATCTCTTCACAAATTTCCTTGAGCCGTCCAGCGATGAACACTTCAGTCTTTTGCATCGACTCTACCGTAGCTCCACCCAGGTGGGGCGTGACAATAAGTTTCCGGCTCTTTCTCGCAAATTCAGCCACTCTATCCCGATCGCAAACGACATCCAACGCCGCACCCGCCAGCCTGCCCGATTGCAGAGCTTCAAGCAGGGCTCCTTCATCGACGACCTTACCTCTTGACGTATTAACCAGGAAAGATCCGCCCTTCATGACGGCAAATTCCTGAGACCCGATCAATTCTTCCGTCTCTCGAGAGAGTGGAACATGGAGCGAGACCACATCGGACGTTGCGAGCAACTCGTGAAGCGCCTTGCTGCTTTGAACGCCCTCGGGATAGTTGGTGTTGTATGGGTCGAATGCGGACACCGTCATCCCGAATGCAAGACCGTAGTGCGCAACTTTTCGACCGACACGCCCGAGGCCGACAATTCCTAACGTCTTGTTCTGGACCTCGTGGCCTCTGAAAGCATCCCGGTTCCAAATCCCGGAACGGGCGGCTTCCACTGCTGCGGGAACATGGCGAACCAGAGCCAGGAGCAGGGCCCACGTGTGTTCTGCGGTCGCTGGGATCGATTCGAGAAAAGCCGTTTCACCCTTAAGGCTGACAACCCGAAGGCCACGTTCTCGAACATATTCGGTGTCAATATGATCAAGCCCCGTGACTGGCGAGGCAATGATCTTGAGACGACGGCCGGCATCTATGACTTCCCTGTCAACCTGGAATCCGAACCGTGTAATCAGAACGTCATAGTCGGCCACACATTCGATCAACTCACGGCGACAGAGAGACCTCTCGTGGAGTTCTCCGATTGATCGGAGAATCTCCCGGGCTGCCTGGCTATAGTTGTCAGGCTCCGCGTTGAGGAGTCGGATCATCGCGAATGCCTCGCTGACGAAAGAATAGGTCTGCGATGGAGAGATCAGTTTCCGTGTCGATGTTCACCGAACGCACATAGGGCATGATGTAGGGTCTTATTTCCTTGCCGTAGAAGCTCCTGTCGTTAACAAGAACGTCTCGCCGAACTGCGTAGATGGCACCGTTACGAATATACACAGCAGGGAAATCCTGACGCCGCGAAGAGACAGCGCCCTTGAGCAACGGTACAGGGCATCCTCCTTCCAGGGTGTACATGTAATGAGGATGTCCGTGTTCAACCCTGTAGAAACTGATCACGGAGTCCGCCTTTTCGCTTTCGAGCTTCGCAATGCAATGGTCGATGTCCTCGGAGGTTCTGAGTGGAGCGGTCGGCTGTAACAATACGACGCAATCGTAGGGGACGGCCTCTACTTCTTCGACGACGCCCAGCGCGTGAATGACGACATCCAGCTGGGAGGCAATATCCGTGGCCAGCGCTTCGGGTCTCTCGAACGGGACGTCCGCACCGTAGGAACGGGCGACCTCGGCAATTTCGTCATCCTCGGTAGAAACGACGAGGCGGTCTATGCTTCGGGCCGCAAGACCGGTCACAATCGTGTGCGCAATCAGTGGTTTTCCACCAACCTCTCTGAGGTTCTTTCGCAGAACCCCCTTCGAGCCGCCCCGGGCCGGGACGACGGCGAGGGTTCTCATCGTTTGGCCCAGACGAGGAAAGCCAATCCCCATTTCTCCGGGCATACCCACGGATCTACCGAGCTATTGCGCAAACGGAGCAAGGATCGCCACAGCTTGACGAGCGCTCTCTCCGCAACAGGCGGCATCAGTGAAAACGGGAAGGAAGGGGAATGGGAAACCAGCGGAACCGGAAACATCCCGAAGCTACCGTAATCCTGAACTCCTACCTTCTTGATAATCGCCAGATAGTCGGCCGCAGGGTACGCGTTGCGATACAGAGGAATCTTGGAGGCTGATTCCGAGGTGCTCTTGCCTCGAATGGTCTGCCGGATACTGTTTCCGAAACGAAGCAAAGCGGTTACCGGCAACGCGAGAGTCTGCACGGAAAACCTTCGCTCCGGCACCACGTACCCCAGGAACGTCCCGCCGGGTTTCAACACCCGGAGTTGTTCCAGGACCACCGCTTCAATGTCCTCGAAGTGCTCCAACAACCCAATGCTAACGATGGCATCGAACATTTCGTCGCCATACGGCAAGGTGAATGCGTCTCCACACACCATACCCGCTTGAAGGCCGTCGGTTGCAAAACATGCACGCGCATTCTTTAGAGCCGTTTCGGATGTATCGAGCAAATGGACTTCGAAACCACTGTCCGCAAAGAAGGCGCCCATACTACCGCGGCCGCAACCAACTTCGAGGACACGCCCTGTCTGTCCTTCTCTGAGGACTCTCTGGAAGACCCGCCAGTGATTCTGAAATGCGAACTGTAGCTGGTTCTCGGGTCTCCCCCTCTTGAAATGATAACGAGTTGACTCCGGCCTCCGGTTCCAACTCGTCCGAAACTCTTCAACCGAACCGTTCGGAGCCCTCACAATTCCCGTATCGGATATCGGCAAATCTTTCGATCACGATCCGCCATGAAGCTCTCCATCATCCCGGAATCGAATTGACCTAGTAGCTCAATTGCTTCGTCGTCGTGAAGGACAATTCCGCGAGCAGTGACGCCATTCGACCTCCGGCGTCACCATCACCATAGATTGGGTCTGAGGGGAAGCGCCCATTGTGAAGGTGGGTCCTGATGGCAGCCGCAATGTCCGTCCTGTTGTAACCCACGTCGATGACATTACAACCTCGCTCTCTGCCGGTCTGGCGTGTTCCAATGTTGACCGCTGGAACGCCGAGAAAAGCGCACTCACGGATGGCTACGCTGGAGTTACCCGCGATGCCCTGGCTGTTGTACAGCAACCGTAGAAAGTCCAGAGAAGCCATGTTCTTGAAGAAGTGAAGGTTCTTCGGATGCTTGTTTTCCCTGAAACTACGTATGCCTTTTGAAGTGCCGTCGGCCCCTGCGTCGACGTTCGGCCAGAACCACAGGACCGGCATGTCCATTTCAGATGCCGCCTCGAGCGTTTCTGTAACCTGAGTGCGCGCCTCGGCATATTCGGTTGTCACCGGATGTTGCAACACCACCAGATACCCAGCGCTCAGGTCCACGTCCGGCCCGACTCCAACGTAACGTTTGAAGGGATCAAAATCCAGGACCGGGTCTTCGAGCACCTCACGAGCGAGATCGACGGAAGGACAACCGGTAACAAACACACGGTCTGGATCTTCGCCCATTTGACAAACCCGCTCGGCGGCCTGCTTTGTAGCGGTAAAATGACAGTCTGAAAGCTTCGTGACGGCGTGACGTACTTTTTCGTCAATCGAACCGGTGACTTCTCCGCCCTGGACGTGCACGAGAGGTATGTTCATGTACGATGCTGCGATTGCGGTTGCGATCGTTTCATACCGATCTGCTATGGTAACGACGACGTCCGGCTGCAGGTTGTCGAAGACCGTGGAGAGCTCGAGCAGGCCCAAACCGGTCGTCTTGGCCATGGTCGCCGGATTCTCGCCCTCAAACACCATGTAGACTCGCGCCGATATAGGGAACCCGTCTCGCTCGATGTCGGCAATTGTCTTCCCGTAGCGATCCAACAATGCCGAAGCAGCAACGACTACCTGCAGTTCGAGATCAGCATGAGTCGCAATGGCAGCCAGACACGATTTGATTCGTGAATAGCTCGGACGGGCGGTGACGACTACACAAACTTTTCTTGGTTGCATTCGGTATTAGTCTTGAAGATCCGCCATAGCGAGGAACGCGTCCGCTTTCACCATGCGCCTGAGACGTTTTCCAACCAGTTCGTCGATACGGCTAACCGGAATGCCCGTCCCGGGCTTCTTCGCGGAAAGATTATCTCGCGACAGAACTGTTCCACTCGCGAGATCCTGTGCAGCGACGATGCTTTTGGTGAATGCCTCGCGCATGGGAGTCAGGCGTTCGGCAACGGAATCCTTATCCATCCCAGCAGCTGCCATCTTTTCGACAAACGCTATACCTTCGACGAGTTGCCGCAGTTCGGTCGTCGTTATCGACGACGACACATCCGGGCCAAACATCTTGCGGCTGAGCGTGACATGCACCTCCACCAGATCGGCGCCAACGCCGGCCGCCATCAGAGAGGGATAGATTGTGCCCGAATGATCGGAAAGCCCGACCCCACACCCGTACCGCTTGCGAAATGCCGAAAGCATGTCCAGCCCGACCAGCTCCGGGGGGCAAGGATAGATGCTTGTACACTGCAGGACCATCAGCGGTAACTTCGCTTTTTGGATCAGTGCGACAGCTTTATCGATTTCGTCCATGGAACTCATTCCCGTCGACAGAACGACAGGTCTGTTAGTTCCAACGATTCGGTCCAGCAGAATCGGGTTGTTCAGTTCGCCCGACGCTATCTTCCACACGTCCACTCCGATTCGTTCCAGCAGATCCCCGGCCTGTACCGAAAACGGTGAACTCAAGAAATACAAATCCCGGTCGTGCGCATGCGTCTTGAGGCCCAGCCACTGGGCTTCGGTGAACTCCATTCGCTTCCAGTAGTCGTACCTCGTCGCGTCCTGTTGGCTGAACTTTATCCGCCAGGGCTCGCCGGGAGTGCTCTCCGCATCTGTGATGTGGGTCTGGAACTTGACAGCATCAGCGCCCGCTTCGGCGATCGCGTCTATGTACGCGTGCGCCAGGCCCAAACTCCCGTCGTGTGACTGGGCAATTTCGCCCACAATCAGACAACGTCTGTCACCGGAAGTCGACGGCCAGGCGGGCTTCGGCTGCTCTGAATCTTTCACACGACAAACCCTGTTGTTAGACTGTCAACATGCTGAGGCGAGTCTTCCAGATCGGAAAGTATTACTACAACGTTGCAATGGAAGTGTCCTACGGCTTGATTCTTCAAGTGCGCTACCCGCGGACGGTTGAAGTCATCAGAAGAATTCGACAGGCCAACGCTCGATATGCCGGAAGCTTCAAGTACGTTCACCTGCATCACCTACTCTCTTCTTTTCGACCTAAGACCATTCTGGAATTTGGCACGGGTTCTTCGACCGGCGTGTTCGGCATTTATGCTGCCCGAAACGGCGCCCGCGTGTGTTCGGTGGAAGATAGTCAACAGTGGCTGGACAACACCAGGAAGGGACTCCAGGGGATGGCGGATAGTCTCAAGTTCATCCTGGCCGAGTCTATCGCGGAAAGTGGCGCTCCAAATAAGTGCTACTACCGACACACGCCATCGGAAGCGTTTGACTTGGTCTATATCGATGGGCCTCCGCTTATGATTGACGGGAAGAGCACCCCCACGGCCGTAAACTGGAACATTGTAGAAATGATCGAGCTTGGCCTGCAACCTCGCATCATCGTTGTTGATGGACGCGTCGCGACCGCTGGATATATTGCCACACACTTTCGCGACAGGTATGAAGTCTACCTGCGCCATGAAACGCACTTTCCCGGCTTCAGATATCATTCTTACTTTGTACGCCGCGACTAGGAGTAGGAGGGATACAGGTCATCCTCCGCCATCAGAGCGGCTGCACGGTCCAGGTCGTCCGGTGTGTCGACGCCAACCGAGTCGAAAGGACAGAGAACCATTCGCACCGTGTAGCCATGCTCGACGGCACGCAACATGTCGACAGATTCGATTGCCTCGAGTGGAGTAGGCGCCAGGGCGGCGAACGCGCCGAGAAAGTCCGATCTGAAAGCGATGATGCCGAGCTGTTTGAGTCTTCTGCCTATGGGCTGCCTGGAGAAATACAGAGCGTTGCCCTCACGATCGGTCACGGTTTTTATGACGTGACGGCTTTCAAAGTCTGAGTCTGAAGGAATCTCGGCCATGAGGTTGGCCGAAGGCAGGTTCGGGTCCGACTCGAGTACGTCCAGGAGCGGCTCCAACATTTCCGGCCGGACCAGCGGTTCATCACCCTGAACATTGACGATAACGTCGGCATCCAGTGACGCTGCCGCCTCGGCCACACGATCCGTACAGCGCTCATGAGTCGCGGCGGTCATCACCGCGGATCCGCCATGCCGGTGGACTGCATCGACTATGTCTCGGTCGCAGGTGGCCACCACAACTTCCTTGATCGAACGACAGAGGGCCACACGTCTGCGGACGTGCTCGATCATGGGAAGACCCAGAATTGGTGCTAAAGGCTTGCCGGGGAACCGTGTCGACGCCATACGAGCGGGAATGACCGCAATCGACTTCATGGTTTCCTTGCCAGGATTCGCATGTGCGAGCTTAAGCCATGCCGCGCGATCCATTCCTGAAGTTCCTTCTTGGCCTGTGAGCTTGTCTTCATCGCGACCTGCCCCCAAAAACGACCTGCGTCAATACCCTCCTCCAGGATCGCTCCTTCAACAATGTCCCAATCCAGCATCCCCGGAGTACAGACCTCGTCGATCGTGAAACCGCAACGGCGCAACAAGCCACAGATCGATTCCGGATTGAATAGATTGAGGTGACATGGTGGATACACGCTCTTGCTCCGCTCCCAAAGTATCTGGACGTCGAAACCTGCTCCGTTCAGGGTCGTGATCATCAGGCGACCACCCGGCTTCAAGAGTCGGTGAGCGGCGTGGGCAAACTCTCCCGGGTCGTAAAGATGTTCGAAAAGTTCGAAGGCCGTCAGGAGGTCGAACTTCCCGGTATCGGTGAGCTCTTCGAGAGAAGAACTGATTACATCGAGGCCATTCGACCGGCAGATTTCAGCCTGCTCCTTCGATGGCTCGATGGCGATGCACCGGCTTGACGGCCAGATAAGCTGAAGTTCAGAACAGAACAGGCCAAATCCGGCGCCAACGTCGCCCACAACCCAACCTGGATCGCTGCCGAATCGGTCGCGGAGGTATTCGGCTCGCGGCCTGAATATCTTGTGCCGCCGTGCCTGGGCGACAGGTCTGAAGAATTCGTTGATCCAGAAGTGTGTGGAAGGGGACTCTTCGTAGAACTGTTTGAGTCGCGGAAACGGCGGGCGCGTGCGGGCAAAAAGGGTTTCGCATGCCCCACACAACGCATATTCAAAGCCTTCCTTGACAAACTGCAACGCCGATTCGACCGAATCGCAAGCCGGGCAGTTCACGGTGTCAAGCGAGCCGGACTGCCCGAACAAGCGCTCGCAATCTTCTCGAACCAGATCGAGGTAAGAAGCAAGGGCCGTTCGGGATCTAATCTCCTTTTCTTTCAGCGTCTTCTTGTAGTGTGACCCTCTCCTGCCGGAAGAAGGATACGTCTATGAATTGGCCGAACCCCGTCGAATCGACTTCAGGTCGCCACGACACGTCTCACCCAGAAACAGGAAATCGACACTATAGGCAATGAACGTATAGCCCTCACCGATCTTGTCCAGAACGAGTTGCGGATGGGGGGGGACAACGTGGTATCCGCAAACCGCATCGGTCCGCTCCGCGACGCGCCTGATTTGGTCGAGAGATTCCAGGAAACGGGGGTGTTCGAACTGGCCCGGAATGCCGAGGGAACCCGATAGGTCGTATTGCCCAACGCAGAAAGCGTCGATGCCGGGAACCGCAAGAATTTCTTCCAGTTTCTCGACGGCATCGATGTGTTCGATCTGGACAATCACAATAGTTTCTCCTTCGGCCCACTTCCGATACTTTTCAAAGTCCAGACCATACTCCTGAGCTCTCGCCAGACCGACCCCACGGTTCCCGACCGGCGGATACTTTACAGCACTGACAGCCGCTTCGGCATCCTGAACGGTATTGACCATGGGCACAACCACGCCGTGAGCACCCGCATCCATGACGCGTTTTATGAGTGTGGGGCTGTTTTCGCCGACACGAACCAGGGGGACAACACCGCACAGATCGATAACACGAATGAGTTCTTGAGCTTGATGGAGTGTTATGGCGGAATGCTCCATATCGACGGTCAGCCAGTCAAAACCCGCACGAGCCATGATCTCAGCCACCTCGCCATGGCCGATAGTGACCCAGGATCCAATCGTGAGCTCCCTGTCTTCAATCTTCTGTTTTAACAAACTCTCGGCCATCGCCTCTCCTCTTGTCTGTTACTTGTTTCGGTGCCCCGGACTGTCCAACGCCGCATTCGGATCTGAACAGAACAGGCTTCCCGGCACTGCACGGCACCCAGCCCACGCAGTCGCCCTCCTTGCCAGAACTTCTCCTCAACGCAGCCACTCCCGGTTCACGCAGTTCAGAGGCTCGTGCCCACCTAACACCCGTTGGGCTTCCTCTGCGCCCTTCCGCCTCATCTCGGCATAGGATTCCTGATTGTAGAACGCCGCATGAGGCGTGATGATGAGGCGGCCTGCAAGCCACTCCTGCTGTTGCCGCCAGGCCTTGATGAGCGGGTGCTGCGGGTCCGGGGGTTCTTCGGGTAACACATCAAGGCCGGCCGCACGCAGATGACCGGACTTCAAGGCCTCATAGAGTGCCGTCAGGTCATAGCACTCGCCTCGCGCCGTATTGATGAACATTCCGCCCGATGGAAGCCGGGAAAAGAAGGTTTTGTCGGCCATGTTCATCGTTTCGTCAGTCAGTGGGGTGTGTAGAGTCACGATGTCGGCAACGCCCAGCAGGTCTTCCAGTTTACGAACCTGTGTCACGCCGATCGACTTGTCGTAGCCGAGCGGTTTATAAGGGTCAAAGAAAAGGACTTCCATTCCGAAGGCACGTGCCCGCAGGGCGACGGCTGTACCTATACGGCCCAGTCCGATGATTCCCAACCGTTGTCCCCTCAATCGCTTCAGCGGTGCTGCAGCAGTCCAGGACCAGTCATTCGCTCGCGCCCTGGTGTCGTAGGTGAGAACGCCGCGGCCAAGAGCCAGGATGAAAGCAAGAGCATGGTCGGCGACATCCTCCGTACCGTAGTCTGGAACGTTGCAGACATAGATTCCACGCTTGCCGGCTGCAGCGAGGTCGACGTTGTCGAATCCGACCCCGATCCGGACAACAACCTTGCACCGTTCGAGTTTGCCGATCGTGTCGGCATCCAGGCGAACTTCATGCCAGAGAAGGATCGCGTCCGCCTGGGGCCAATACTCTTTGGGCACAGCATCCGCGTGTTCGGCGACAGGCATCAGGAACGATGCGTCAGGACCAAAGACAGTCTGCTCGATGTCGGCAGGTGGATGAAGCCGGTCCGGTATGAGAATTTCAGGAGGCATCACTAAACCATCGTGAATTGCAATTCCCCCATGCCATCGATCCAGTGAGTGACGACGTCACCCGGGGTGACCAGGGAATTCGTAGCGTTTGCAGGTGTTCCCGTGAGAATAACATCACCTGGATCGAGGGTCAGGAACCGGGAGATAAGGCTCACCGCTTCACAGTCGTTAACGATCCGGTCGGACGTCCTTCCTCGCTGATACTCCCGTCCGTTAATCCGGGTGCCGAGTTCGAGATCCGATGTATCGATGTCGGTCACCAGAAAGGGGCCGAGCGGCGCGAAGTTGTCCAGGGCCTTGGACCTGGCAAGATGCCAGTCTCGTCCCAGGATGTTGGCAGCCGTCACATCACTGGCGATCGTGTATCCGAGAATACAGCCTTCGGCCTCGGCAGTGCTCACGCTTCGACACTTCTTTCCGATGACGACGGCCAGTTCCGCCTCCACCCATACGGTTGGAAACCCGGAGCAGGCGATTCGAGCGTTGTGACCACAGGCCGAGGTCGGTGATTTCAGGAAGAACAAAGGCTCGTCGTAAACCTCTCTTTCTCCGACGAGACTCTTGTAGTTCATTGCGAGACCGAGCACCTTGGCGGGATCGGTGGGCGGCAGGAACGTGTCGTCGGATCGAATCGAATCCTCCTCGACCATTTCAGGCTCACCGTTTCTCAGCACGCGTGCCAGCCGTTTCATCTCTCTTCTATGATTCAGTTTCCTCGCCTCGGGCGATAATCTCGTCCAGGACGGGATCGTATTTTGCTTCGGGATTACGGAATTTATCCCGGTTTTGCATGATCAGTTCGGCAAGAACGAAATCTTCTTCCCAGTCGATATCGATCGTGGACAAGCCCTCAAAAGCAAACAGGCCCAGCTTGCCGGTATAGACGGCGTAGCCTTTTTCCTCATACTGGCGGATAAATTTTGCCGAGTCCCATATCGTAACCGCGAAATTCAGTGCCTGAACCGGAGAGAGATCCTGCGACCGGGGATGCTTCCCCTTGGTGGTGAAGTTGACTTCATCGCCTTCCAGGAAGCAATGTGTGCGCACATCGGTACAGGCCAACTGTGTGTCGTAATCGTGACTGTTGAAGTGTTCGACAGAAGCTTCGATCTCCTGACTGGTCAGGAAGGGCGAGGTGGGGTTGACGACTGCCAGCACATCGCAGGAAACGTGCTTGAGAAAATCGTAGATGTATTCATCGATCAACGACGAACTGGTCGCTAACTCCTTCGGCCGCTTGTAGAAATTGATTCCATAACGTTCGGCGACGGCCCCGATCAGTTCACTCTCGGAGTTTACGTAGACCTCATCAAAGGTCCTGGCTTCCTGCACTGCGCGTATGGAATAGTAGATCAGGGGCTTGCCGGCGATCATTCGCAGATTCTTACATTTCACCCGGACGCTGCCGATACGAGCGGGGATCAACCCGACGACTCGTGGTTTGTCACTCATCGATACTCAACCTCTTCATCAGTTCTCTGATGTCACCAACCTGTTCAAACTCATCTTGAGACGGCCAGAAACCCCACGACGCCCAGAATGTCGAAGCACCGGTCTTCGCAACATCGCGAAGATGCTCGGGGTGATCATCGAGAAACGGGATCTCTGAAGGAGCCAGGTTGTTCTCTGCCGCGATCTCCAGAATCGCTTCGGGCTTGGACGGCGTTCGCTCCTTGGTCCACCAGCGCCGGGCGGGCACGTCAATTCCAAATGAGTTCAGAAGGTGTCCCAGCGAATCCCGGTCGCGTGTCGTGACGACATACGGGATTGTTGACGCTTCGAGCCGAGGCCAGCCATCGGCAAACTGCCGATACAGACGGTGCAGGCTGATCCAGCCCTCGAAATCAGCACTCCTCAAGGCTTCCCGAGTCTCGAAATAAACCGGTTCAAATGCCTTCAATTGTTCTTCGCAGTCGCGGGCCAGCATGTCGAACTCTCCCTGAGACAATGGGTCAATTCCGCGAAAGTACGCCTCGACGATCAGCCAATACTCCCTGGCGGGACGCACGAGGTATCGGTATCTCTCAAAATACCGTACGAACGGCGCAGGCAAGGGCTTGCCGCCCGAGTAAGCACCGAAGGCAACGTGCATGCATTCCTTCATGCTGTCGCAAATGACGCCATCGAAGTCCAGAGCGATAGGGCGCGAATTACGCAGATTGGTCATGAACGAATCGGGCAAGATCCGTGACCCTGCAACTGTAGGCCCACTCGTTGTCGTACCAGAGGACAAGGAACAGATGAGTGCTGTCGGCCATCGACGTCCAGCGATGATCCACGACGGCGGAATACTCCGTTCCGGCCATGTCTACCGAGACCAGCTGTTCGCGATTGTTGTGGATGACAGACCAACGCTGGCCCGCTTCGGCCGAATCGAACAAGTCCGTCACCTCTTCGAGCGTCGTCGACCGATTGAGCGTCAGGTACAGGTTCGCGGCTCCCACCGTCTGGGTCGGCACGCGAAACGACATGCACTGCATGGCGCCGGTCAATTCGGGCAAGACACGCAACGTGGCTTCGATGGCCGATGTGGGTTTTGGGATCAACGAACCCGGACTGGCCCGACCGATGGCGTAGTGGGGGTACAGCGAGCCGGGCATCGCCCAGGAAACGGAGGGGCCGTCGAGAATATTCTGGTATGCGAGCCACGGATGCAGAGTTGTAAGAAATCCAGTCTGCACACCCATGCTCTCATGAACTAGTTTGAGAACAGGCGCAACAGCCACGGCATCGCAGATGCTGCTGCTGACGATGTGGTGGTCGTCCGGACGGTAGGTGTCCTCATTTGCCCCAAAGGCAATGGTGTGATCGACTTCAGGAGGCGAATGCGTGATCACGATTTTCTTCACGCCGCGGCGGACCAGTTCTGGAGCCGCCAGAACATTGTCGTGAACCCCGCTGGCATCGATGATCAGGTCCAGTTCCAACTCTTCCCAGGAAACATCCTGAATCCGCGGCTCATGGAAAATGCGGACTTTCTGTCCGTCGACAATCAAATGGGAATCGTCGGCCTCAACGGACCCTTCGAACCTTCCGTATGTCGAATCATACCGAAGCAGATAGGCCATGTTTTTCTCGTCCGGATTGATGTCGTTGATGGCAACTATCTCGCAAAATGGCTTCTTATGATTAATACGGTAGATCGCACGACCGATTCGTCCGAACCCGTTCAGGGCAACCCTCATTGCTGGAACTCCCTCCTGTTGGTGTCCTCGATCAAGAGTGACCTCACTAATTGTGGCTCACCAGAGCGTCCTCGACGAACTGCAGGAACTCATTTCGAGTCTCCTGCGGAAAAATGTGCTCACGCAAGACCTCTTGTGAAATATCGCGTGGGTTGTGATGATGCAGGATCCAACCGAGCGCATCGACAAGCCCATCGTGTTCGTCCACGTAGTAGGCCGGTGACGATTGCCCCCAATGGGCGGCAGGCAGATGCTGGTAGCGATTCCACGGGTCATAGAGCATCACTGGAATGCTGTTTTGAATGGCCTCCTCGATGCAGGTGGACGAATAACTGACCAGCAGGTCAGCCGCGGCCAGTACACGCTCAAAGGGAACTCGGCACATGACCCGAACCCGATCGGATCTTGTCTCCGGTACCAGCATCCGCACTTCGTCTTCTTTCAGAGCGGCCGCCGGGTGAAGCTTGACGACCAGGATTGCGTTCGGGAGTTCCCCCACCGCCGCGGCGAGATGTGCGATTCCCGCCAGATGTTCATCCAGTGTTTCATGGATTTGAAATCTCAATCCCGATCGCGGCTTCAACGTCGTCGCATACACGATGAGCTTCTTGTCGTGGGCCTCGTCGCCGATCAGTTCGCGTCGGGCATCGAGACGCGCCGCAGGTTCCAGCTTTGCCAGAATGAGATTACCTGTCTTGAGCGGGCTCGGGTGTCGCCTGGCCTTGAAGTGTCCCAGATATTTTTCGGCCCAGGGAGTCTGCAGGGCGGTGTGAGCAAAGCTCGTCAGAATCAGCGTTGTTCCGAGCCGGTACTTTTCGATCTCGTCCGGCTCGGATGTCGGCGGGGTGTGCGTCCCGTGAGAAATAGACATGGACGGCACGCCGAGAACCCGGGTCCACTCTCCAAGCAGAGCGTCGCTGTCGGCGGAGAACGGAGAAAGAACCAGCGACGGCTTCACCTTCTCCAGGACGTATCGAATCGTCTCCGACCTCCGTGCCAGGCTGCGCATGTACGGCCACAGGTCGTGTTCAATCTTGGAGGCGAAGGTTTCAGGAAACGACACTCCGTGGTACTCAAATTCGTGCTTCCATCGATCTCGGAGCAGGATGTTGAGTTCGGTCAAGCCGCTTTCCACGTTGGCAGCCGCCTGGTCGTCGCGAGGCGCCCACATCTCCAGGCCGTCCAGGGCCAGAAAGTGGTCCGCCGGCTGGTGCTTGACCAGGCCGAACAGCGCGGCCTCGGGAGGGATGGGCGAGGCAGTCAACCATACGCAGCCCTCTTTTGGAAAACTAGTTTTCAGCTCGCGGATCAGCCGGTCCATGTTGTATGTGACGGCGTTTACCAGGATGCCTCCGCGCCGAAGCCGAGCCAGTGCCAGTCGATGCAGGAAACCGCTCACGTACGAGAGTGGTCCCCTCATTGAGGGCGTCCGCCCGGCATTCGGTTTCGACTTGAGTTGGATCTCATCGACTTCTATGTGCCGCCGTCTGGCGTAGCCATGGGTCATAGGGGCGAGATACCGGTCGGCTGAACCAAGCGAAGGGCTCGAGCTGCCAACCCGACCCGACCCGGAACATACGGTGAACGAACCTACCTTGTGCCGCCGTGAAATCCCATCCAGGACCTCCAGCAGCCATAGGAAATAGTTGATGTAGAACCGCAGGTGGAACACGACCGTTGATCTATAGGTCTCGCAAATCCCAAGGCCGTCCTCGATCTGCACCGACGATTCGATCGTCTCGAGCCATTGCTCGGACCGAAGAAGAATCCGCTCATGGGATTTGTTGTCGAAGTAGGGCAGGGTGTCGGAACACGGGATGCCTCCACGCTGAAGAGCCACTCGAACGTTGGGCCACAAGGCGACGACGTGAAAACCCGACGGTGGAAGATCGTTCGTCCTGCAATGAGAGAGGAAAGGATCCACCTCATCCGGAAACTCGATCAGAGCGACATTCAACGGGTCGTTTGTTTTCTCGCTAGCCTGGATATTCACACAGAACTCATTCGCTGAAAACCTCGACCTGTCCGGCCTTCAGACCGATGCTCTCCATCGTTTGGCGTATCTCGCAGCCGAATTGTGATGCAATGACGACGCAATCGACCTTCTCACCGGATAGCGGGCGGTACGTCTTCACCGGCAGGTTCAAACAAGGCAGGCTGTACCCCCACTTCCTTTCATCACCATCGGTAACTTCCAGGCTAACAGCCGCCAACCGCGTGGGATCCAGTTGGTTGAGCAGGAGCACGGCCTGTGAGCCCGTCCCCCACCATAGGACTGTCCTTCCCTTGTACTCTTCGATGATCCGTTCAAGCCTTGTGAGCGACGTTTGAAAGACCGCCTGCCGCCGCAACGCGAGTGCGGCCACATCCTCGAAATCGACTTCGGCCTCAATGCGCGAGTCCGATTTGTGGGCCAGCACGATCCGGAGAATCAAAGGCGAATCCGTTTCAATGTCGACGATCTTGAGATCTTGTTCGTGTGCCAGTCGCCTCATGAACGGAGCAGAGTAGAAATACAGGTGCTGGTGGTGAAATCCATCCAGGTTGGGGACTTCTATGACGATGGATCCACCGGGCGAGAGCGCCTGCTTCATCGCTCTGAGCACCGCGAAAGGATCCGAGAAGTGCTCGAAAACGTGCATCAGGTAGAACCCATCCACAGAGCCGTCCGGGAGGCAACTCGCCTCAAAGTAGGACCGTACGATTTGCAGTTCCAGCGCCTCCGCTTCGGCGGCCTGCGGCCCCGGCTCGAAACCGGTGAGATCCCGGTACCCGGCTTGCTTCAAATGATGGAGCAGGTAGCCTTCCGAACATCCGACCTCCACGAGCTTCTGATCCAGCGAAAATGTCCGTTCGAGCGTCTTGATCATACCCTCGTACTTGCTCTGACCGATTCCACGACCCGGCGAGATGTACAGGTAGTCGTCGTAGATGGCGTTCAGTTCTTCGTCGGACAACCTGCTGCTGTTGAACCCCAACAGGCATTCCCCACACAGCCGCGCGGAGAATGGGTGGTGTTTTACACGAGCGAGCATCTCCGTCGGACATGCGGTGAGAATGTTGGGCATCTCGGCCCGGAAAAACTCCGTCGTCGCCGAACTGCCGCAATACGGACACTTCACCGAGGCGCTCCAGCGAGCAGGCCGTGAATATCTTCCCCGAGCAACTCCCGGGCTTCCTCAACCAAGGCCCGGCTTTCGACCAGCAACAGGCGGCCCTCTCCGATTCTTCCCTCCCGCATCACTCCGCGCTCGACCAGTCTCTTCTCCAGCCTGGACACGTCGAAATTGACCGATCGGTCGAAAGGGCGGACGAGGTACGTGCATGTGGATCGGCGATCTTCATCGCCGTTCCGAATCAGGCCTTCAAACTCCTTGATGTAGCGATACGGTACCGGGAAGGTCTGCTCCGCCCGATGCAGGAAGGTGCACGATTGAAACGGAGCACCCAGGAACAGCAGCTTGCCGCGTCGCTCCTCCAGCCTCCCGAATATCGAATCATCATCGAAGGAATCGGGTCCCACATCGGAAAACCATTCCTTGGCACGCCCGGAAACCGCAACCGAAAAAATCGGATGCATGCTCCTCACCACACCGGGCTGCCTGCGAAAGTGTTCCGTCAGAGACCCAACGGTGGACTTCGAGTTCACGGGATCGAACACCTCGCCTTCGCAGAAGCTGTAGGTAAAAGTCGGCATGATGATCGTTCCGCTGTCTCCGACACTCATTCTCAAGGCATCGCAAATCGATTCCAGGAGCGTAGAGCGGTTGGTGGCCTTGAGACGCCCGAAAACCGAAACGTCCGAGTGGACAAACACAACGTCGCCCTCTTCCAAACCGATCGAGGAGAGCTCTTGAACGAAATCTCGGGTTCTGATCGAAATGCCGCCGGCTTCGTAGAGCGCGGGCTCCTCTTCGTCTATGACGACGCGAACCATCCCAACACCTCTAAAGACAGTTTCAGTGCCGTTACGGAACATCTCCGTTGTGATTTCAACCATCCTCGTGGACTCCAGCCTGGCCTTGACGGAACCCACGACCCGGATGGTGTCGCCTGGGTAATACGGACGGACGAATCGTGACTCCTGCGTCACACAAATGGAGCTTCCGCCAGGCAGGTATTCTCCGTACAGCCGGGACAACAGCCCGCACAGCAGGAAACCGTAGCCGATCCGTCCCTCAAATTGCGCTTCGCGAGCGAACCTCTCATCGGAGTGGATGGGGCTATTGTCTCCGGCAAGCTCTCTGAAAGCGGCATGCTCTTTCTCTCCGAGGACAACTTCGAACTCGACGGTATCACCTACTTTCAACTCGCTGAAAGTCTTACCCGACATGGCTGCCGGCTGATTCGTCATGAGTCACGGCGGGCGATCAGAGTCTCGAGGTCACCAATCGTCCTGGCGTTCTGGATCTCGGCAGTGGTCAGGTTCACATCCATCTCGGTTTCGATGGCATTGATCAGAAGGAGGTGGTTGAAGGAATCCCACGCATCTGTGTTCTCCCGCGACGTCTCCGAACGGATTTCGTCCGGCGGAACCTCGAACAGCTTCGCGGCAATCTCGTACAGGAGTTGATTGGTCATTCAGTTCTAGAAAGGGTCAGGAAGTCCGGAACCGTTCGAACTCGGATCGGCCGATCAGACCACCATTCCGTTCCGTTCTCGGCCCTCTCGAGTGAAAACCCTCGAGTCTTGTAGAAATCTCTCGCCGGGGCGTTCTTTGGCGTCGGGATGAATTCCCCGCACAACTGTTCGGCTTCCCCCGAAAGGGCCTGCCCGGCGAGATGTGAAAGGAGCGCATCCTCGATACCGCGGCCGATCACCCGGCAACTCAGAAGGAAGGTGTCGACTCGCCAGGATTTCCCGAGTTTCTCCACGATCGCAACTCCCGTGATACCCTGCTCCCCAAACCTGTCACGGACGCTGCAACACACGACATCGTAGGCCGAGTCGGCGACGAATTTCTGAATATCTTCCTCCAGGTAACGGCGAGTCGTCATATTGAATTGATTCGTCTTCTGCGTCAGCTGCGATATCCGTGGGATGGTAGCCGAATCGGCCGACCGTATAGTGACAACGGTTTCCAGTGAAGCCAGATGCTCGTCCAGGCTCATCGCCTCCCTGTCAAGTTCACGCTGCTTTCGTTGGGAATACAACGTTCCCTTGGTGAGGTCTTCCTCTGTGAGTTGGAAGGTGTTGAACAGGTTCAGGCTCATCAACGTGGCGGGATAGAGGGCGGGATCGTCAGGGAGATCGACTACAAACACCTCCGGGAACGCCGCACGGATACGATCTCGATTCGCCTGATCGTCGTCGATGAAGACGAGCGAGTCCAGACCCAGGTTCAGTTCCTCGGCGAGGTCGATGAGGTTGGCGCCCTTATCCAGCCAATTGATCCGCATAGCCGCGAAATGCTCCTCACGAAGCACCGTTGAGGAGTGTTCTCGCAAGACGCCGATCGCGTCGTCCGGATTGTTCTTGCTGTTCACGGCGAGAATCACCCCCCGTTGCCAGAGCCCCAGCAGTAGTTTCTGAAACTCCCAATAGGGTCGTCCTTCCGGAGTTGGCCCGAGACGGATACCGTCAAGACCATCCTCTCCGACGACCCCACCCCACAAGGTGTTGTCCAGGTCCAGCACGATGCATTTGCGAGTATGTGAGGCCAGCGGTCGGATATAGCCGAGGTACTGGTCACAGAGGGCGGGCAGATGCTCCCAGGTCAGTCGGACGTCCCCGAGGTAATACATTCTGTGATCCGCAATAGCCGTTTTGCCGAGGGAGGAGCAAAAGAGGTCGTAATCGAAGACAAACAACTGGGAGTCTGTCTTCGCCATGTCTCGCAAGCAAGCGTTCAGGTTCTGAACCGCCTCCCGAATCCCGAACGGCATCTTGTCCTCTAGAATTCCCAGAGGCGAGTAAACGGGAATTTCAAAGTTGTGCAGCAAGAGTTTGGCCCGGCTGTGCTTCTTGACCGTTTGGACCAGTGAGCCAAACTTTTCCTTCTGTTCGACAACCCACTGTTTTCTTTCATCGTCGGAAACTGAGTAGGGCTGCCAGTAAAGCTCGCCCATCACGTCCCGTAGCTCGACAAACACGATGATCAGCTGCGGATCGTCAGCATAGAGGGGGCTTCCCGGATCGAGGAGGTCGTTCCAGTACTCGTTGTAGCCCGACTCATAGACATCCACGCTGATTCCGACATCGTCACAAGAGACGGAAAGGATCTCCTTCATCCCCTTGGTCGTAAAACTAGTCGCCACCGATATACGGACTGTCCTGTCGACCTCCTCCTTCGACTCGGACGACGCCTGCCCCAATCGTCGGCTATCGCAGAAATAGTCAGCCAGGGTTCGGGTCTTCATATGGAGATTGGAAAGGGGGTTTCCGCCAAAGGCAGTTGCTGCTTCGACGATTTCAATTCTCACACAAACTGAACCGGCCAGCGCCGGCGGAGTCCGCTAATGGTCGCCTCCACTGCACGTTCAAGCGAAGCACCGTGTTTGATCTCTTCGAGGCAGGACGACAGTAGGTATTGGACGCGGCGTGAGACATCCCCGTCCCGCAATGCGTCGATGGAACAGAGAAAATCTTCGGCATGCTGCCCCAGATCAGCTCCGTCCTTTCCATCGAGAATCTGTTCGACGGCAACGATCGTGTCTGTGACCGAATCGAATACGTTATCGTCCACGCCCGAAAGGAACGACGGTAAGTAGCCAAACGGATTCAGATATATAGTTCTGGCTCCCAACAACGCGGCTTCGAAGGCCGCCGTGGACAGAACCCCAACGGTGAGATCCGCTGCCAAGCCTGCCAGGCCGGGATAGTAACTCCAATCGAGTACGATGAACCGACCAGTCGTCACAGCGGCTTCGTATAGATCCCGGTCTTCCGATCGGAGAAGATCGACGTGGTCGTTCTTCTTAGGCTTGACGACGGCACCGAAGTCCTTCTCTTCGACGGTCTTCTGCATCAGATACCTGTAAAACGCAAAAACCGGCTTCTCGATGCCTCCTGGCTGAAACCCCTCATCGAGAAAACAGACTGTCCGTCGCACCCCGAGTCGTTCCAGCCGGCCACGGAGTTCGCTGGCTTCATCGATACCGCCCAGAAGCGGTGTCTTGAACGTGTAGCCGTTGAGTATATTGAAGTCAGCCAACAAGGCAAGATTCCAGGTCTTTATTGACTCCCCGAAATGCAAATGAAACGTCGAGGTGCTCGTGTGGCCACCGAGCGGATCGATCGCTAAAGAATACTGGGCAGTGCAGGTCACGCCGCCGAGTTCCCGCAGGGCGGCCGAATGCGCAGATTCAGAAAGCGTTAATCCTGACAAAAGTTCGGCCCTGATGTTATAGCGCTCGTAGAAATCTACACGGCGGTTTACCTGCATTCGAAAATCGAATTTGTGCAACGAGATCCAGATCTCGAGCAGGGACATTGCCCGAACCGCTGTGAGAAGATCGAGGACGAACCTCGACACAGTTCCCATCGACCGCTCAAGGAAGATCCGGCCCGGCCTCCATTGTTCGCTACTCGACACGTCCCTGGAACTTCTGTGAGTCTCCACAATACGAATTCCCCGCTCACTCAATTCGGCCACATACCGGGGCGACAGGGGGTATTTCGTGTGAGCGTACTCAAATATGATCGGATGATCAGAATCGGGCGGGCACAGCCAGAAGAAATCGGTACGACCATCAATGCTGCACCCACCTCTGAAATTGAGCACCGACAGGGCCGGCTCACCGTTCCCTGCCAGGTTCCGGGGACCAGGTGATAGAAGTCTCGGCAGAGCATGGATTACCCCAGGCCCGTGAGAAAACAATCGGACCAGGATGTCCTGGACCTGTCTTATGCCGAAACCCCAGCAAATACGTCGGGTCTCGGTTTCATGTCGTTTTCTGAGGAGGCCAAGGAAAGGATTGAATGGTATCAGGACAGTGGATCGCCCACCCCGCGTCGCTACCAGTGCAGAATCCTGAATGAGGCCGATCGCATCGAACACGCTCCAGGCAAAGGCCTGCTGCAGGAATCGCCTGAGGTACCTGTCTGGCTCGCTCCCCAACGAATCGGTCGCCAGTTGGAGGGTTGATCGAGAACGGTAATCACAAAAATTGCTCTCTCGATATCGCGCGTAGTAGTGTTCCGGAATCTTCCGTATTCTTGTCCCCAGGCAGAAACGACCGAAGAATCCCGCTTCCTTGCAGTAGACCGCCCCGGCACGCCTGAGTCGCGCCTGGGCAAGAATTCGCAAGGTATTGAGCAACCCGAGCCGGGTTACGAAGACCGATTCGTCGGACAGCATGTCAATTCAGTGTCTGGTGTCCTTCTTCTCCAACAACCCTGCTTCCTGTAACTCCTCAGCGACCGAGGTCAGTGTTTCGATCTTTTGCCGCGACTGTTCAGCAACCGCCAGCAGGTCCCTCGTCCCATCGGCCAGATTCAGAATCCACATCATTGCGCGACCGCGTTCTTCAACTGATGTCTGACCGCCAAGAGATGAGTAGAGTCCTCTGCTTCCGAGCTGCGGCTCGCCACACTGCACGGTGTTTGTCCAGGTGTGGTTCGCCTCCAACGCTTGGACAATCTTTCGATAGGCTTCGATCGAACCACGGAGGGCATCAAAACTGATGAAATCCTTGTTGTCGAGAGACGTGTGATACTCCTCAAATTCCAGGTATCTGGTCCGCATCAACGAACCTACCGGCAGATTAAACCCTGGCGAGCAGTATTGCTTTTCGTCGCTTCCAGCATAGGGGTCGAACGGAATGATCTCGTGCGGACCGAGGTCTCTCAAGACAATGCGAGCCGCCCGATCCGCCACCGTATCCCCGCGCCGTGACAATTTGAAAGTGAAGTTGCCGGAATCCCCCACACAAGTCACCTGATAGCCGGCGCTCAGGTGCTCCCCTAGATGCTGACCTCGAAGGTTCAGATAGCAAATCGCTCCGATAGTTTCGGGCATGATCGCAAATCGATACGTGTACCGTCTCCGGGGGGCCTCCGCCAGGAGACGGTACAGGAAGGCGGTCACAAGCGGGCCCGACAGTTCGTTGTTGGCCATCGAGGGGTGGCAGAGATATGTGGAAAACAATACTTCTTCGTCGGTCTCACCAGGGAGCACGGCCTCACCAACTTCGACGTGCCCCGGTTTCAATTCCGTATCGACAACTACCTGGTATTCGCCATCGGGCAGGCCTTGCAGCTCTTCATGAGACAGGCAGAAACCCCACTGCTCATCGTAGTAGAAAGTACGATAAGGAATGGCATCGGGCTGATCGGGCACCGAATGCAAGTGCGAACGCAGATCTTCCAGGCCCATCCGGCCTTCAAACGGTACGGAGTAGCTGACCAGATGCAGATTGTTCGCCTTGAAATGGGCACGCTTCCGCCCGTTTGGGTCTATGAGGAAGGCATCGCGGACCGCCCACTCCTTCGGCACGGTCCAGTCGAAGACTTTACTGCCCGTGGGAAAGCGTAGCCTCTCGGTCGGCATGATTTCTGAAAGGATGTCGAGGGACTCCCTGTATCCCGAACCTGTAATGCTTCGACAGATAGGCCATAGACGGTCGAAGTAGCGTTCGATTTCTTCGGTCATGCTATCGGTTGTGACTGGAGTCGATTCCATCTTTCTTGCCTGAGAAGCTGAGGCTTCAGGCCTCACCTTTCGGATTCATGTGGAACTAATCTCGACCGCCCGGCGGTCCAGAGACTGATGCCACATTTCGAGGTTGACGAGCTGCCAGAAGAACATCATATGATTGTCACGATTCTGGTTCCCGGAAACGACGAGCTCATGGTCCTTGATCAACCGCCGAACCTCCTCGACGTCGTAAATTCCTCTCTCACGAAAAGACTGCGACCCGACCAGGTCCTGGAGCCATTCCCTTCCCGACCCGCTGAACCAGACGTGCGCAGGCGCATTCCATCCCGTCTTCTTGATCCGGGTTCGGGTCTCCTCCGGCAGAACCCCGCGCATGGCCTCTCTCAAAAGGTATTTCGTCACACCCTTCCTGATCTTCATCGTTCCAGGAATCCGAAACATGAATTCGACGAGACGGTGGTCAAAGAACGGCAGGAAGTTCTCCAATCCGAATGCTGTCGCCTGTCGATCTTCCGCCCTGAGACAACATGGAGCGGTTTCTCTAAAAATGTCCTGGTATGTTCGGTTCTTGAGATAGCTCCGAAAGGGATGATCCATAATCGGCCGAAACGTCGAGATATCGAAATAGTCCGGGTTCAGCGCAGCACTGTATCGGGTCATCCGTCGACGCTCCGGCAGACAGTGTCCCGGTTTCTCCAGGTCCACCATCCGGGCCAGGGCATCCTCGGCGACCAGGTTGCTCTTCTTGAAGACCGGGTGATCATGGTGCACGACCCACCGCTCTACTTCCCTTCCGAGTTCGTCTTCCAGGCCATAGGATCGAAGGTCAGCAAAGAAGAAGAAAAAGTGCTCATATTCTCCGGCGTTGAGTTCGTCTCCGCCCAGCCCTCCGAACAAGCCGCCGAAGCCCTGGTCCCGGACTTGGTTGCAAAGCAGATAATGGGACAGCCAGGTGGCTGTGGCGACAGGCTCGTCATGCACCTCGATCATCCGTCCAACGAGGTCGGGAAGATCAGGGTCTTCAACCTTCACCGCACGCCATTCCCGGACGTTCCGGTTCAGCATGGTCCGGATTTCATCGGTCTCGTCGTAGGTCGGATCGTCATAGACAGTCGAAAATGCAAACTGCTTTTCCCCAGTCACTTCCACGGCGGAAGCCAGCACGGATGATGAATCCATACCACCTGACAGCGTGAATGCAGGACGATGCGCACGTGCCATCCGTTTCCGTACCGCATCAAACAGCAGATCTCGATACTGTTCGGCCAATGCGTCGGCAGGCTCGGCCATGTCGGGGAGATCCGACAGGCTCCAGTACCGAGTCATACTGACTTGACCGTCGACTATCTTCAGAAGGTGCGCTGCAGGCAGCTGTGCGACATCTTCAAAAGGCGATCTTTCGGGACGATTATCGAAGTAGCGGTAGTGGGAAGCGGCGAACAGCGACGCAAACTCCCTGCTGACCGCTCCATTTACTCCAGGAAGAGTCAGAAGGGCGCCGGGCCTTGAAGCGAACGCAAAGGATTCAGGCTGGGAGACATAATAAAGAGGCTTCAATCCGAATCTATCACGAGCCAGCCAGAGGGCACCCGTATCCTGGTCGTACAGACTGACGGCAAAGTCTCCATTGATTCGATTGAGCGCCTCCCCAAATCCGTATTCCAAGTATAGATTCGCCAGCAACTCCGAGTCGGTACGCCCGGAACCAAGTTCCTCCCTGTTGTAGATGCAACCGTCCACGACGACAATCAGGGGACCGCGGCGAAATGTTCCGGGAGCACTCCATCCACACCAACCGAGGGACACGCTGCCGGAAGCTTCGACGTAAGTCTCCCATTCCCGGCGAGACTTGAGGGCGGAAAGGATCGTATCCAACTCCCGAGCCAAATGCCCTGCCTGGGTCTGGGATATGATTCCGGCGATTCGTGACATCGATAGTGTGAATTGCGGTCGACTGGGTGTCTTCTAGTTTCTTTCCGCCGCGAGAATCCGCCACTGGTGCGGAATGTCCACGACCATCTCGACGCCATCTTGAGAACGCCGGTCGGGGATTCGTGTAACGGAAAAGCCGTGCTCCTCAATGAACGCTACAACTTCATTGAGAGGGTAGGTGTTGTGATAAACCCGGATGTGACGACGGCCCTCGTCCAGGTAGGGATCCGGGGTGAAGCGGACTGTCAGCGCGTCGCCCAGACTCTCCCGCAGAAGCAGGCGTTTTCTCGTACACCTCAAGAGACGCTCCAACGGAAGAGCGTAATGTGGGCTATTTGTGAGGACGTTGAAGCACAGAACGTTGTCGAATTCCCGGTCGAGATCCTCGATCCATCCAAGCATGAACCGGGCCGGGTCGGAAATGTTCGCGGGGCACATTTCCGTCCGGGCAAGTTCGATCATTTCGGGCGTGTAGTCGAGTCCGTAGTAGTCGACTTCGAGGTTTTGTGCGGAAAGAGAATGGTAGTAATAGCCCCCGCCACAACCCGCGTCGAGAAGGGACTCCCCCGGGTGCACACGCTCGGAAAGTATCTCGGCGGCCTGAGCGGCACAGGTCATTTCCTGAGCTTCGCCTCTGCACCGTCGCCGATAGAGATCCAGAGTGTTTTTGTCGTTTGCCCAGGGGTTCCAGGCTGGATTCGCCGACCGAATACCTTCACTTGATCGCATAGACGGTCCACATGCTCTGAAGATAGGTTTCGTAGCCACGTTTCCTGGCTTCTTCAGATGGGAGGTAGTAGGTCGTCAAGCAGGGATCGACAACGGAAAAGCCGTCCAGGAGAGAAACGAGTTCCTCCCGATTGTAGAAATGTGAGACTCCAATGTTGGTCAAGTACAACTTGGAGCCGCCTTCCTCCAGCATGAGTGTTCCTGGATCGTCTTCCATTTGTCGATCCTTCTTCAGCTGAAACACCGTGTGACCGACATCGAGCATGTAGCCGACGAACAGGCCGCCGGGTTTCAGGAGCCTCCTCACTTCGTCGAATGCCCGTACGCGCTCGGCTAGGTCGAGGTGTTGAAAAACGCAGGCTTCGATCACCCCATCGAAGGAGTCGCTCTCAAGCGGCACCTCGCCGACCGGAGCCTCCAGTAATTGACCGAGGCGATCCGTCAATCCGGCACGTTCCAGGTTCCCACGCGCGAGCGCCAGGGCACGGGGAGAGATGTCGATGCCGCTGACGCGTATTCCCTTCTCGGCCAGCCAGATCAAATTCGGTGCGGCGCCACAACCCATCTCAATGAAGTGGAGTTCGCTTAGTTCTCTGTTCCCCAATCGGTCTCTCAAGTAGTAGGAGATCGTGCGCGCCAGGGCTTCCACCGGTGCAGTGTTGTACGCCTGCTTTTCAATCTGCTCGTCAAATGAGGTGTCCCACAGCTGCCTGGCTTCTTTGTTGCCACCACTCATGTCCGTACCGTTGTCCTTCTTATTGTCCAGGTGCGACAATAAATGCTCTCAGTGTAAATTTGCCGCTCGGATCCCGAAGACGTTCCAGAGTTTCGAGCACGAAACCGCTTCGGGAAATCAAAAGTGCCAGCGAAGTGGCACTGAAGATGTGCCAGTGATCGATACCGAACTCCTCGCGTTCGGGGCCCTCTATGGCAGCCATTTCTCCATCGGGCACCTCAACATACACAAACCCACCTGGAAGCAAGAATCTCTTAACTTTCGCCAACATCTCTCGCGGACCCACAACGTGCTCAAGAACCCGATTCAGAGTGACGGCATTGAATTGGCCGACTCCATCGGCCTGATCAAGATCACCGCAGAACCCTTCGACCCCGACAACCTCCTGTGCGTGCCGGATCGATCGGGGGTCCAGGTCCAGCGCCGTGCAATCCCAGCCAATGGACTTCATTCGATGAGGAAACACGCAGAGTCCTGAACCGACATCCAGGACTGAGGGCCGGCCGCCGTCCTTCAGCGGCAAAGGAAGGTGCTCGCCTGCATATCGGTGGACCCGTCGGACCCGTCCAACGTTGTCCGACTTCTCCGGATCGAGTGAGATCACCCGATCGAAAGCCTGTTGGATACCATCGTCACCGCCATACGTCGACTCCACGTAATCGTGTGCATAGAGTTCGGAGAGATCCATGTCGTGGACCGTCACGAGATGCCCGCATCGCACGCAACACCACACCTCCCTCCGATACTGTTCCGACGAATTGAACGAGTAGCGAACTTCGCAGTCGGGCCGCTTCGTATACCTGAACACCGTCGCAAAATCGGTGCTGTCGCACACACAAGTAATCGGCTCCTTCATTGTTGTCGTCGGAGGGTAAGTGAAAAGTAGTGGTACGGTGCAAGCATCCATCTGATGCGTTGTGATGCTCTGCGATGCGTTGGATACAGACCAGCCTACAGCTTGCCGGGGATCGAACCAAGGAGCCCGTAGTG
>CAZOZZ010000029.1:0-33300 GCA_964584435.1 uncultured Solibacteraceae bacterium
CCTTTCATTCAGCTAGAATGCCCAAGCTTTGCCTGGCGCACCAGAGGCGCAGAGATGACCGCTGTTACTCAGGGTTCGGTCGCGACGCTGGGTCTCGTCGCTTTGATTCGATTCTGGGAAGAAGTCTACGTTCGGAAGAAAATGGCTGCTTAAATGTAGGTGCGCTCTATGAGCGCATGTCAGGAAAATGTGCGGTCATAGACCGCACCTACATCTTCCCCACTACAAATACTCGTATCCCGGGCCTCCACCGCCCTCGGGAGTCACCCAGTTGATGATTTCGTAGGGATCCATGATGTCGCAGGTCTTACAGTGGACGCAGTTTGACGCGTTGATCTCCAGGCGAAGGCTTCCCGCGTCGTTCGGCTCCATCTCGTAGACGGCGGCTGGACAGAAGTACTGACAGGGGTTTCCGTATTCCTCGGTGCAGCGCTGGTGACAGAGATCGGGCTCCAGCACGACGAGGTGAACCGGCTGGTCTTCTTCATGGGCTGTGCCGGAATTGAAGACATCGGTCATCTTGTCGAAAGTCAACTCCTGGTCGTAGCTGGGTTGGACCGGTTCGGGAGCCTTTCCACCAAAGTACTCCTTCAAACGACGCATCCGCCTGTGGCCCGGCTCATTCGCGTAGCGGGACCGGACGCCCCGTCCACCTGTAGCCATCTGAAGACCGGTGTGGATCATTCCGGACCAGAACCCCCCTTCGAAACCCTGATGGAAATTCCGAACCTTCCACAGCTCGGTCTTGATCCAGCTCTTTTCGACCAGATCGTCGAACCGCCGCATCCTGAGGGCCGTGTATTCATCGGCTTCGAGGGCTTCGAACGCTGCCTGTCCTGCCAGCATCCCGCTCTTGAACGCCATATGAATGCCCTTCAAGCGCATCGAGTTCAAGAAACCCGCGGAATCGCCGACGATCATGCCACCTTCGAAGTAGAATTGTGGCATCGCCCAGTACCCCCCCTCGGGAATCGTCTTTGCTCCATACGAAACGAGGCTGCCGCCTTCAAGAATCTCCTTGATAAGAGGATGCTGCTTGAACTCTTGAAACCTTGCATGCGGGTCGAGCCTGGGGTTTCGGTAATCCAATCCGATGACGAGCC
The DNA here is from genome assembly GCA_964584435.1 of uncultured Solibacteraceae bacterium. Classification (GTDB taxonomy): domain Bacteria; phylum Acidobacteriota; class Terriglobia; order 20CM-2-55-15; family 20CM-2-55-15; genus CAZOZZ01. Next base: position 1,104 of record CAZOZZ010000029.1, read on the forward strand.
CCAGCGACACCCGCCCCTCGTCCATGTTGTAGACAAACCCGCCGCCAAATTCCTCGCTCGTGAGCGGCCAGCCCATGGTGTGAATGACACGCCCGTTCCGGCCCTTCTGGGAGGGAACTTCCCAGACTTCTTTGACACCGATGCCATAGACCTGGGGGTTCCGCCCCTGATCGAGGTCGAACGTCTTGATCAGCTGCTTTGTCAGCGATCCCCGCGATCCTTCAGCCAGAATTGTCAGCTTCGCCCGAACATCGATGCCGGGCTCATAATTCCCCTTTTGGTCGCCCTCTTTATCGACGCCCTTGTCGCCCGTCCTGACGCCGACAACCGCTCCATCCTCGATCAGCAGTTCAGATCCCGAGAATCCGGCAAACACGTCCACTCCACTCTCTTCGACGACCTCTCCGAACCAGCGCGAAAACTTGTTCAGAGAAATTATGTAGTTTCCGTGGTTCTGAAGAGGGGGAGGAACGTACGGCAACGGAAACTTGCCGTTCTTCGTACAGTAGTAGACATGATCTTCCTCGACAGGCTTTTCGATCGGTGCCCCTTTCTCTTTCCAGTCGGGCATCAATTCGTCGATCCCTCGAGGATCGAGCACCGCTCCGGAAATGATGTGGCTGCCAATTTCCTTGGCCTTTTCCAGGACCGCGATGGCAGTATCTTCGCGACCGCTCTCGTTCAGGAGCTTCCGCAGATGATAAGCCGTGGCCAGGCCTGCCGGACCGCCGCCTACAACCAGAACATCCACTTCAAGGACTTCGCGTTCTTCTGGCATTCAATCAGTCCCAGCGTTTGAAGAGGAGGGCGGCGTTGGTTCCACCGAACCCGAAGGAGTTCGACAGAACGTACTGAAGATTGACGGAGCGACTCTCGTTGGGAACATAGTCGAGGTCACAGTCGGGGTCGGGTGTTTCGTAGTTGATCGTCGGGGGAACAATCTGGCGCTGGAGGGCCAGCGCGGCGACACCCGCCTCGACGGCACCGGCGGCTCCCAACAAATGGCCAATCATGGACTTGGTCGAGCTGATCGGAACCTTTCGCGCATGGTCTCCGAACAATCGCTTGATCGCCATCGTTTCGAGCCGGTCGTTGGGCAGTGTCGACGTGCCGTGAGCGTTGATGTAGCTTACCTGGTCTGGCTCCACACCGGCGTCCAGGAGGGCGTTCCGCATGACCCGGAACCCTCCGTTTCCATCCTCTGAGGGCAGCGTGATGTGGAAGGCGTCTGCGCTCATGCCATAGCCGACCAGTTCCGCAACGATCGGGGCACCCCGTTTCCGGGCCATCTCCAGTTCCTCCAGGACGACGATCCCGGCACCTTCCCCCATGACGAACCCATCACGATCCTTGTCGAACGGTCTGGAGGCCCGCTGTGGTTCTTCATTGCGGGTCGACAACGCACGCATCGCAGCAAAACCGCCAACCCCCATCTGCGTGATGGCAGCTTCGGAACCTCCCGCAATCATGATGTCGGCGTCACCCCTGACAATTAGTCGGAACGCGTCGCCGACAGCATGCGAACCGGAAGAACAGGCCGTGCACGGAGCCGAATTGGGGCCTTTCGCACCGAGACGGATCGACACCTGGCCGGCTGCCAGGTTGATGATGCTGGAGGGAATAAAGAACGGGGAGATCTTTCGGGGACCACCTCTGATCAGGTTGTTGTGTTCGCGTTCAATGATGTTGAAGCCACCGATCCCGGATCCGATAAAAACTCCTGTTCGCTCGGACAGTTCGGGCGGGATCTCCAGGCCGGCCTGTTCCTTGGCTAGCTCAGCTGCTGCGATCGCGTAATGGATAAACGTATCCATCTTCTTCACGTCTCGCTTCTGGATCCACCGCAGCGGATCGAAATCAGGAACCTGGGCAGCAATCTTCGTCGAGAACTGGTTCGTGTCAAAACGCGTGATCTCCCCGACCCCGCTTTTTCCCTCACACAGCCCTGTCCAGGTCTCTTCGGTCCCCGCGCCCAGCGCTGTTACCAGTCCCACACCGGTGATAACAACTCGCCTCTCCAATTCTCCAGTCCTCACTTCCTGCCTTACGACTTCGGCAGATGGGCCTCTATATAATCGATCGCCTCGCGAACGGTCGTGATCTTCTCGGCCGCGTCATCCGGAATTTCAATTCCAAAGCCCTCTTCGAGGGCCATGACCAGTTCAACAGTGTCCAGCGAGTCGGCGCCCAGGTCGTCGATAAACGACGCGGTTGCGGTCACCTCGCCTTCATCCACGCTCAACTGCTCCACAATTATTGCTTTGACTTTATCTTCAACCGAAGAAGACATCTACACTACCTCCGTCTTGAGATTTGCTACTGTCGAACTCTTGCGCCAGGACCGTGCGTCAGAACCGAGTGCCTCTCACAACAGCTCGATCCTCTCAGAAACCAATCATTATAGGAGTGCGGAAAGGGACCGGTCCAGCGATTCCTCATCTTCCACATTCAGCATTGTAACCGACTTGTCCACGGATCGGACCAGTCCCGTCAGGACTCTCCCCGGTCCTACTTCAACGAAAGTCGTGACAGAGGAGTCAAGCAGCAGCCGAATGGTTTCATGCCACAGCACGGGTCTGGAAACCTGGGCCTTAAGCGCCCGACGGGCAGTTTCGCCTTTTCGAACCGCGCTTGCATCGACATTCGAGATTAAAGGGAAATCCAGATCCCCGAAATCGATCTTATCCAGGTCTCGGGAAAGCCGTTCCTCTGCGGGAAGCATCAGGCTGCAATGAAACGGCGCGCTGACCGGCAGCATGATCGCTCGTCGCGCACCAGCTTTCTTGGCCAGCGGTACAGCTCGTTCGACCGCGGTGCGGTGACCGGCGATCACGACTTGTTTTGGGGAATTCATGTTTGCTGCCGAAACGACTTCACCTTCCCTTGCAAGTTCGCATACTGATTCGACCGAATCAGCATCCATCCCCAGAATCGCCGCCATCGCTCCCTGCCCGTCCGGGACCGCCTCCTGCATGTACATGCCGCGACGCCGCACCAGTGAGACGGCTTGGGCGAAAGGCAGTGCGCGGGCAGCAACCAGGCCGGCGTACTCGCCCAGGCTGTGACCAGCTACGAAGTCGGGCCGAACGCCCTTCTCCTCGAGCAAGCGGAAGAACCCGGTCTCGGTAGTCAGGATCGCCGGCTGCGTATTTTCCGTCAGTTTCAGGTCTTCTTCCGGCCCTTCGAAACACAACCGGGACAGGGGGAAGTCCAGCGCCTGGTCGGCCTGCTCAAAAGTTGCCTCGACCACAGGGTACCGACGGGCAAGGTCTCGCCCCATGCCGGCATATTGGGATCCCTGGCCGGGAAACATCAACGCTAATTTGCTCATGAAAGATCTGTTCTTCGGAAAGGCAACCTGGCTAGGAGCCTGCGCGCTGGCCTATGTTGCGGCACCGGTCCTGCTCGATCCACTCTCGCCGCCACCTTCCGCCATCTGCGCTGGCTCGGCCCCCTCCGACTTGATCAATCCGAGCTTGTGGAATTCGCGCCCGATGGCATTGTTCACGTTGTGCTCGCAGAATTCCTCGGCGACACGAATCGCATTCTTGATCGCGTTGGAGTTGGAACTCCCGTGGCAGACAATCCCAATCCCCTTGATACCGAGGAGCGGTGCTCCACCATACTCGGAATAATCCAGCCGGCGTTTAAACTGTTGAAAAGCCTTCTGAGCAAGAATGTAGCCCACCTTGGCCGACAGCGTCTTCTGGAGTTCCTCTCCGAGCAGCCCGGTAAAAGTCTCAATCAACCCCTCACTCAGCTTCAGAGCAACGTTGCCGGTGAAACCGTCGCAAACGATGACGTCAACATCGCCCTTGAAAATGTCGCGCCCTTCAACATTGCCGACGAAGTTCAGAGGCGCATTTCTCAGGGCCTTGAATACTTCCTTCGTGAGCTCATTTCCCTTTGTCGCTTCTTCCCCGATTGAGAGCAGGCCAATCCGGGGGCGACGGATGCCGAAGATGGCGCGAGAGTAAATGTCGCCCATGATCGCAAACTGCTCAAGGTGCAGCGGCTTGCAGTCCACGTTCGCACCAACATCGAGAAGGATGGACGGTTTACCTTTCCGGGTCGGAAGAACGGTCGACAGAGCTGGCCGCGCAACTACATCGAGGGTACCGACAACGATCTTCGTCGTCGCCATGACGGCTCCGGTGTTGCCGGCGCTGACGACACCGGAAACTTCCGATCTTCTCATCAGGTTGGCCGCCACACGGATGGATGAGTCCTTCTTCCGACGAATCGCCGTCATGGGGGGCTCTTCCATCCCAACGACTTCGCTGGCATGGGCGATGTCAATCGAAAGGCCTCGGATGTTGTGACGCTTGAGAGCCCGCCCTATCTGGTCCTCTTTGCCGACCAGCACAACGTGGGTTCCGTACTGGGCAGCAGCCTGGACCGCTCCTTCGACTTCCACGTTTGGAGCACGCTCGCTCCCCATTGCGTCAACGGCGATTCTGATCATGGGCCGTGAGGAATCTATCGAAGACTATTCTTCTTCGGTTTCTATGACTTCGCGATCTTTATAAAAACCGCAGTGAGGACAGGCACGATGAGGAAGCCTCTGTTCATGGCAGTTAGGGCATTCGGAAAAGGAAGGCCCTTTCAGGGAATCGTGCGCGCGCCTCTTGCCCCGACGCGCTTTGGAATGTCTACGCTTTGGATTTGGCATTGATTCTATAAACTCCGATCTTCGAGCTGCTTCCTAAACTCCAGCAAAGTCTCGAAAGCCGGGTTGAGGGGTTGCTCGGGACACTCACATGAACCGGCATTCCGGTTTACTCCGCACGAGGGACAAAGGCCCCCGCAGTCGGACTTGCACAACGGCTTCATCGGCATGGCAAGCAGGATCTGCTCGCGAACAATCTCACCCAGAAGCAATTCCGCTCCGGTTACGAAAGATGTCTGGGTTTCAGATTCCGTCAATTCGATTTCGGCGTCTTCGTCATAAACCAGGCTGTCACGCTGGCGAAAAAAAAGATCGAACTGCTTCTCAATCGGCTGGCCTATGGGATCGAGACATCGAACGCAGGCCACTTCAAGAACGGCTTCCAGCCGGCCACACAAGCGAAACTCGCTCGCACGGCGTTCGATAAAACCCGACCACGCTATGGGGCCCCTTTGCCGTAGTCCTTCGGACGAAAAATCGATGTCTCCGGGCTCGAATGAATCCACGACTTCGACTCTATCGACACCGAGGTCCATCAGACCGATGACGTGCTCTGTCATATCCCCTGCCACCATTGGAATCGGACAGTCTGAAACGTCCTGCCGCCGAGGCTCCTAGGACTCTGTTTCTTCGGAGGCCGCGTCGTCGGTTCCGAGTCGCTTCAGGGCCCGGTCCACATCGTCGCGAAAAGGAGAATCCGGAAACTCACCTACAATCCGCTGGTAATAGGAACGCGCTTCATCCGGCTTGGAGATCTCTTCATGCAACCGGCCGAGTTCATATAGAACCGCACCTTGCGAGTAACCACCGCTGCTCTCCAATTCCTGGTAGACGGCAATGGCCGTCTCCACTTCTCCGTGGGTCTTGTAGGACTCCGCCAGAGCATATCGCGCCACCTGCTGAATCGTTTCATCCCCGGTTTGAACGAGGCCCTGCAGGATCCTCACCGATTCGGTCGTGTTGCCCAGGCCCTCATTCGAGAGGGCAATGTAGTATTCGGCGATCTGACCGGCCGGAAAGCTCGAGTAGGCATCTCTGACAATCTGGGCCTCGGCGAGCGCAGCCTCGAAACGCTGCTGGTCCGAATCGTACGCTTCGATGTTGTTGAAGATATCGATCACGTCCGAGAGCGCAGTCTGCGAGGCGGCCTGACGATTAGCAGCATAGATGCTCGTTCCAATCAGGACCGCCACAAGGACCAGAACAATGGACACCGCGGCCATGAACGGCTTTCTCCGCTCCAGAACATAAGCAGTGCCCTGCTCCAACTTCGACGTGATCTCGTCCTTCTGGACGAGCTCTTTGCGAGTCATCCTCTTACGCGCCACTAAGAACCCTCCCTGCCTGGGCGACCCACTCGGTGTGTCTCGGCCCACTCTTCCAAACCTATTGATTCTATGCTAGCAACAGGACAATTACAAGCAGCCCAAAGGGCCGGAAGTGACATAGTGCGTGAGGCCGAACCGGCGTAAAGTGATGGGAAGGTCAGACCGATCCTCAAAGGGCTTCGAGGATGGACTCGAGGTCGCTTATCATCTCCCGCCAGGCACGGTATGAATCGGCAAGGGCCCTGGAGCCGTCAGCTTCCAGCCAATGGTACTTCTTGCGACGTCCACCCCGTTCCGGTGTGGGATCCCCGATGGTAGATCGAACCAGGCCAACCAGTGCGAACGCCAAGTTTAAACTTGAGTTAACAATGTTGGGACATCGAGGTAATACCCTGTAATTTGCGGAAGAGCAAACGGCCACATTGAATTGTGGCACATCAAGGAGCATTCCATGCGCCATCGGTTACACAGCCATCTGTCCATTCTTTTGGCAATCGTTGTTCTGGGCACCCCCAGCCTTACTTCGGAACTCCAGCGACAGGCCGACCCGAACTCTCCCAGGTTCCAGGGGGTTGTCGCAATGCGGGAAATGCTCGGGAGCGAAGGTGACGAACCACTGCGGTTGTTCATCAAGGACAAGATGGCCGCATCCGTCACCGCCGAATACGACGAAGCGGACCTTCTGGAAATGCTTCGAACTACCCGCATCGCGTTCACGGGTTCGGAGTACCAGGGAGCGATGCCCGAAGGCCCTTACACGGTGGTGATGATGTTCGAACCAAAGGACGGAGACAGCCCTTCCAGGCTCACCTTTGAAATCGAAGCCGCCGCGCCACATCGGTTCGTGTACCTGGATTACTGAGGTGAGCCCGACGAGGGGCTACATCTCGAGTTTTCCGTCGACGACCATGTCCTTCAGGCTGAACTTCTTCTTGAACCGCAAGCCATCCATGTCGACGTTCAATTCGATATCCTTGTCCTCGACGGTGATTGCGTCGGTCCTCGGGAACAAGAGGTGAACTTCGCCGGCCATGGCCTGGACCCGGATTTCCTGAATGAAGATCTTTTCTTTACCTTTGCGGTCCAGAGAAATCTTTTCCTCGACACCTTCAAGATTCTCAAAAGCCCGCGCAAAATCCGGAGGAACGCTGCCCAGGACAACGACGTAGTGCTCTTCCTCGCGGTCCAGGTACTGCTGCTGCTCGGCCGACACGTCGTTCGAATTGCCAACCTGGGATTTAACGATGGCTTTCTTGAGCGGCCGGGCGCTCTGCCACATGACAAACAGGTCGATCCTCGACGTGCCCCCGCCCCTACCGAAACTTCCACCGCCACCACTTCCTGGGTCGGTCATGTTCCTCGAGCTTACTGACCCGGAGGTCGGGGCAAGAGCGAAATCCCCTCCACGGCTCACCTTGACCTGAGCCTTCTTTGCCCATGGTGAATCAGTCGTCATCTTTCGCAGTTCTTTGTTGTCCCATTCGAGAAAGCTCTTCTCGTCCCAAAAATCATCTGCCCAGGCCACCGCACCGGACAGGGCGACCACGATTACGATTCCCAAAATCTTCTTCAACATCCGACACCTCCTGTCCACAGCCAGTCGCATGCCCGCATCACATCACTCTGACAACGCCTCTTACCGCCAGGGCGAAGGACCTGATGCGAAGGCCTCTGATCCTGATAAGTTACAAGAACTTACTCCGGAGCTTACCAAAAGTTACACACGAATCCCATGATAAAGACCCCTTTCCAGTTCGAACGGTTTAAAGAGAAATGACCTCGTTCCATGTTCTCGGCGCGTTCCGTAAACCTCACGCTGCAAGCCGACCGATTGAGCCGTCGAGCAGGGGATGCCAGGATGCAAACTTATGCCTGGGGGGGGCCGTACTCCTTCGTTCCTATGTTGTGCCTTGCCATTCAGATATAATCCAAGCTTCGAGTGAAATCCTCCGTGCGAAGGAGACAACATGGCCCCTGAACTCACCCCGGAAGAACCGCAGAATGTCGACGCGGAAGAAAAGGGTCGTGCGAAGGCAAGAGAGCAAAAGATCAGAGAAAGGAAAGTGATAGCGTTCTTTTGGGTCTTCGGAATTGCCTTCCTCATAATATGGATCGCACCTGGTGGCGGAGACTCCCGCCCAAAACCTTCCGTCGAACCCAGGCCGGAGTACTTCGTGAAGGGCGATGTGGGCCTGACAGTCCAAGGTTCTTCTCTTGCGATTGATGATCCCACCTGGGACGCGATGATGGAAAGCATGACCACCAACGACGAAGCTGGTTACCAGGCACTCGTCGAGAGCGGCCGCGTGTTCATGGTCGAAAAAGGCAGGACGGTGGAGGTGCTGGATGTCGCGTTCACTTCTCTGAGAGTCCAGGTACTTGACGGACCGCACACGGGGAAGACCGGATGGATCATCAACGACAACGTCAACAAGTGAGACGTTGAACGGGAGACGGGCGGGGCAGACATCAAATCGGATGCTTCACCCTTTGACGCAAACAACCTGACGTAACGTGTGTACCGCCTCCACCAGGTCGGTCTGAGCAGCCATCACCGCATCGATATCCTTGTATGCAGCCGGCGACTCATCCAGGACCGATTCATCTTTCCGGCACTGCACACCGGCGGTCGCCTTCTGGTGGTCTTCGACCGTGATTCGTTTCTTTGCCTCTGTGCGACTCATAGTTCGGCCGGCGCCGTGGGAACAAGAGTGGAACGATTCGGCATTCCCCTTCCCTCGCACGATGAAACTCTTCGCCCCCATTGAGCCCGGGATGATTCCCATGTCGCCTTCGCGGGCCCGGACGGCCCCCTTGCGAGTTACCCAGACGCTTTCGCCGTAGTGGTTCTCACGTTCGACGTAGTTGTGATGACAGTTGATTACGTTAGTGCCGTCGCACTTCACCTTGACTGTTAACTGGTCATTCAGCGCGGTAAACACTCCGAGAAGCATGATCTGCCGGCTCATGAATGCGAACTGCTGCGCCCAATGGACCGCTTCAACGTAATCATCGAAGTATTCCGATCCTTCCGTCAGATAGGCCAGATCCTGATTGGGGGTTGAGATGTGCCATCTCTGCATTTCCTCCTTCGCCTTATTGATGAAGTAGGTTCCAATCCGGTTCCCAACTCCTCGGGATCCGGAGTGCAGCATGACCCACACTCGATCGTCCTCGTCCAGGCAGATTTCAATGAAGTGATTCCCACCGCCCAACGTGCCGAGTTGGTTATACGTGTTCCCTCTTCCCAGCTTCGGGTGCTTGCTGACAATCGATTGGAACTCTTCGTGGAATCTGACATTCCACATCTTTCGGACGTCGTTCGGAGTGTTTCCCCAAGAACCCCTATCCCCAGGACCGCCGCGGTTGGTCCGGCCGTGCGGAATGGTCCTTTCGATCGCGCTACGGATTCCAGATAGATTGTCGGGTAGCTGATCTGCGGTGAGATTCGTCTGCGCCGCGACCATCCCACAACCCAAGTCGACCCCGACCGCAGCTGGGATGAGGGCTCTCTTTGTCGGGATTACGGAGCCGATCGTGGCCCCCTTCCCAAGGTGGCAATCCGGCATTGCAGCCAACCATTTGTAAACGAACGGCATCGACGCGGCCTGCAGTAACTGCTCACGAGCATTTGGATCTAACCGAACTCCCTCAATCCATGCCTTGACGAGACCTTCGCCGTGCCATCCCAGAACTTTCATTTCACTCATTGATCGATCATCTCGACACTTGTTCCTCCGATCAAGTGTGTAATGGTTTCGTGCGCCTCAGCTAGCAGGACATCAAGTCCCGTTTCAATCTCCACATCTCGCCGGCAGCAGCGACCAAATTGGGAGACTTTTTGAGAGAGTCGGGTATTTTGGCAGGTGAGACAGTCACGAACAAACACCGCAACTGACTGATGGTAAAGGAATAGCCCTGGAGGGAATCGAACCCCCGACCTTCGGTTTAGGAAACCGCCGCTCTATCCTACTGAGCTACAGGGCCGCGTTGTGATTCTAAGGGCAGGAGACTTGTCAAGTGTCCCATCCAGTCAGACTCGCCACGACCACCTGGAACGTTAAGGAGTCTTCTGGTGAGCAGAGACCTCCACGCCACTATAATCGGCGCGGTGCCCGCATTCAGCTTTACTGCAGGTGAGAAATAGTTTGGCCGGTGGCTCGAACGGACCGCGGCCCTCGGTTCGATCCTGACCGAACAGGATTGGCGAGCCGCATTGCGCGCAGTTCACAGCCAGGTACCAACGCTCGTCAGGTGATTTAGATGATCGGGAAAACTGCATAAGAACACGCTTTGGAGGATCGGCCCTCCGGAAAAAAATAATCAATGGCTCCTGACGACGCCGCTCAGTCCGAGCATGTGGCGACTGGAAGTCGATACCGGAACGGACACACTAACACGAACGCCGGCACTACTTTACAGGCGCCGGGTAGCGCGAGGCAACGAGATCAGAGCCAGGCCTGGAGGAACGCGGGTCACAAACTGCACTCAGGAGTCTGTCGCTGCAGAACACCCATTTCCAGGCGCTTCCAGGCATGTGCGGTAGCCAGTCAGACGGTTGCCCCCCCCAACACCGCAGCGTCTACACACGGCCCTCGGGAAAGCGAGGGCACGGTGGCGAACCCACCGTGCCTTCGTGATCCTACTTAGTATCGGCTGTAGCCGCCACCACCGCCGCCACGACCACCACCGCCGCCACCGCCGCCGCGGTTCGCCTGAGGCCGTGCCTCGTTGACGGTGAGCGCACGACCATCCAGTTCGGTTCCGTTGAACTGCGAAATTGCCTTCTCGGCATTTTCCTCGCTCATCTCTACGAAACCGAAACCGCGGGATCGGCCGGTGTCCCGGTCCGTAATGATCCTAACTGATTCAACCTCGCCGGCCTGCGCAAACAGTTCGTCAAGATCGCCTTCCGTCGTCTGGAACGACAGGTTTCCAACATATAATTTTTTGGTCATTGAACTTCCTTGAATGTGTCTGTAGAGGAACTTCGCGAGCGATGTGGGAAAGGAGAGTCGGCAAACAAGATTCAACTACTTTCCGAACAGGGGCATGAGGTACCTAAACAGGATTAGTAACTTCTCTTTACGATATCAGTATATAGGTCAACCAGTCCTTGTCAAGCGGACCTGCGACCCACGCTACAGGTCTGTCAATACTGAATCAACGAAAAAATGTCATAGCCGTCGATTTTATCCCTGCCCTTCAAGAAACTCAACTCCACTACGAACGTGAAACCGGCGACAACACCTCCGGCTTTCTCAACCAGGTGTGCGGCCGCTGCGGCCGTACCGCCTGTCGCGAGCAAATCGTCGGCGATGATGACGCGGCTGCCCGGTTGAATGGCGTCCTTGTGGATTTCCAGCGTATCGGTTCCATACTCCAGATCGTAGGTCACCACTTCGGTTTCATGAGGCAGCTTGTTCGGCTTGCGGATAGGGACGAAGCCCGCATTGATGTTATAGGCCAGTGCGGGCGCGAATATGAAGCCGCGCGCTTCTATGCCCAGAACAAGATCCGCGTGGATGGGTCGGGTCTGTATCGTCAGGTAGTCGATCAGACGGCAAAAACCCTCCCGGTCTTTCAGTAACGTCGTGATGTCGTAAAACAGTATGCCCGGCTTGGGGTGGTCCGGGATCTCGCGGATCAGTTGTTTGAACTCGTCCATTAAATTCAACCTCGGATCGTGAAAGATGAATAGGAATTGGAAGGAGGTAGTTCGGCTTCGGTTATCACCTGAACTCTCGCTCCGAAAGGGCCTTGCTCAAGACCCGCTTTGAAGGTATCCAGAATGCTCTCGTCCGCTTCGGCATGAACCTCTACACGACCGTCTGGAAGGTTTCGGACCCATCCAGACACACCGCACCGATCGGCCTCCGAAACCGCGAAGAAACGATATCCGACGCCCTGGACACGACCTGTGACTAGGTATTGCCTGGCTGGCATTGGCAGGCTAGTTCGTTATCTCCAACATCCTGTTCAGGGACACTCGCGCCCACTCGGCCACTTCCGGATCAACCTCGATCTCGTTCACGATGGTGCCATCGACAAGGTTCTCCATCGACCACAGCAGATGTGGTGGATCTATCCGGAACATCGTCGAGCAGAGACACCCACAATCGTCGAGCGGAATGATGAACCGATCCGGGTTCTCGTTCTTCAGCCGGTTGACCAGGTGGATCTCGGTCCCGATCGCCCACTTCGTCCCCACTGGCGACTGCGTCACGCATTTCACAATATGCTCGGTCGAACCCACCGAATCGGACAGTTGGGCGACCTCGAACTGACACTCGGGATGAGAAATCACGCGAATGTCAGGATGCCTTTCGCGAACCCGTGTCACGTGTTGGGGCAGGAAGCGCCCGTGAACCGAACAATGTCCCTTCCAGAGGATGAACCGGCTCTCGATCAGCTGGTCCGGCGTGTTTCCGCCCAGTTCCTCGTAGGGATCCCAAACCACCATTTCCTCCAACCGGAAGCCCAGTTGATAGGCGGTGTTGCGACCCAGGTGCTGGTCGGGCAGGAACAGGACCTTGTCTCCTCGCTCCAGCGCCCACCGCATCACCGCCGGCGCGTTCGACGATGTGCAAACGGCTCCACCGTTCTTTCCGCAGAAGGCCTTGATGTTCGCCGCCGAATTCATGTAGGTGATCGGTACGATTTTTTCCGAAGTCGTGCGCTCCAGTTCATCCCAGAAGGTTTCCACCTGATCGAGCGTGGCCATGTCGGCCATCGAACATCCGGCATTCAGATCCGGCAGGATGACTTTCTGAGTCGGCGAGCTCAGGATGTCGGCGCTTTCCGCCATGAAATGTACGCCGCAGAAAAGAATGTACTCTGCTTCTTTCTGCCGCGACGCCCATTGGGAAAGCTTGAACGAATCGCCCCGAATGTCGGCAAACTTGATGACTTCATCACGTTGGTAATGGTGACCGAGGACAACCAGGCGGGTACCCAGGCGGTCCCTCAATTCCGTAATGCGACGGTCGGTCTCGTCGTCCGTGAGTCGCGTGAGATGATCGGGTAACAGCGTTTGTAACATCTTAAGAAGACCTCTAATGAAACATCAACCGAACAAGTATGAATGGGCGGCGTCCCCGTTGGGACGCTCCACCACGATAATAATCTGCCGAAATCAATTCTCGGACAAACGGACCAGGTAATCAACCAGCTCTTCTCGTTCCGCTTCAGTCAGAACGTCCGTCATCGGAACCATTTTACCTTCAAAGCCGTACAAAACGGGATCCACAAGCATCCCGAGCAGGTCCGCTCTGGTGTACTCGTCGGCCGCGCCGATAATGTCCGGCCCCTTCAAGGTGCCACCGCCGCCCAGGGCCCCGTGACACTCAGAACACAACTCAAAGGTTCCCGGCGGAGGAAGTAACTCGCTTCCGGACGGTGGCTGGGCGGTCGCACGGAGCGGCTCGAACGGTCTGGCCAGAAAAGCTTCAGCCATCGTGCGTTGCCGGTCCAGCGTCATCTTCGTCTGCGCGATCTCCCAGCGGCGGCGCTCGGCGCCGGACAGTCCGGCGACCTCCTCTTCGGGCATGGCCAGGAGTTCCTGGGACTCGGCAACCGACATGAGCGCACCATCTTCCCTCTTCGCCTGGCGCAACAAAATACCCATTGTGAGCAGCAGGACCGCCATGCTGCCAATCGCGATTCGCCGGCGAAATGGGTTGCGCTCGGCCTTCCGATCGATGAAAGGAACCAGGAAGAGCAACGCGAGCAGGACACCGGGGATGACGACGATTCCCAGGATCGCCAGTTCCCCCTGAAAATACTTGAGCAATTGAAACAACGGCAGGAAATACCATTCAGGCCGTGGAATGTATGCCGCGTCGGCCGGGTTTGCCCGGGGCTCCAGAGCTACCGGCTCGGTGATGGCCAGGGCTGCGATGACAAAGAAGAGACCGGCTGAGAACACAGTGTCGTAGTAGAACTGTCTCGGGTAAAACCTCTCGATACGATTCGGGATTGGTTTCGCGGGTTTCGCGTATGGCCCCGCAGCGCCCGCCCGCCGGAAAGCAAACATGTGCATACCGACAAAGAAGACCGTCAGCGCCGGGAGAACGATGACGTGCATCATGTAGAAACGGCTCAGCGTGAGCGTACCCAGGCGCGCCCCTCCGAGCGTGACCGCTTTGAGGAATCCACCGACGATCGGCACCTCGCTGACCAGGCTCACTCCGACCGCGGTCGCAAAGTACGCCTTCTGATCCCAGGGAAGAAGATACCCCGTAAACGAAAAGGCAAGAATCAGGAGCATCAGGACCATGCCGAAGACCCAGACCATCTCCCGCGGCTTCTTGAAGGCCCCCCAAAGGAACACCTGCCCCATGTGGACTCCGATCGTCACGATCAACAGCGTCGAGCCCCAGTGATGCAAGCCGCGAACGAAGGCCCCGCCCGTGATTTCCTTCTGTATGTAAGAAACCGATGTATGTGCCACGGCCGCCCCGGGCACGTAGTACATAGTCAGGAAAATCCCTGTAACCAGTTGAATTATAAAAAGAAATAAGAGGCCGCTACCGAAAACGTAAGACCACCGCGCACCGCCCGGAATCGGCTCATCCAGAAGGATCGCTATAAATCGATCGAGTCCCAGCCTCGCATCCAGCCAGCGATATAGAGTGGAACTCCGTTTGTTCATGACCTCAACGTGCCGGATCAGGCAAGGATTTCCTTGGTGGGGTTCAACTGCTTGAAGTCCTGGTAGTTCACATACAGTGTGCCTGCTTCGATTCGATACTCCAGCGTGTCCATCGCCCGTGGGGAGGGGCCCGATAACAAGCCTCCGACCAGGTCGAAGTAGCTTTGGTGGCACGCACAATTGTACCTTTTCGAGTTAGCCTGCCAGTTGATGGAGCACCCCAGGTGGGGACAGACCGCAGTCAGAACACTAACGGTGTCGTCGGGTCGCCTCATCACCCAGATGGCCTTTTCTACGTGGCGTATGGACCAGCCATCGCGCTCGACCAGAGACAGGACACGGGGCTGCGGCTCACCGATCGGAATATCGACCAACAAGCCCGTATCGGTCCAGACTGTTTCGGAGGAACCTGCCTCAAAAACCGGGTGCAGGACATACCGGATGATCGGAATCGTCAGGAAGATCCCGATCCCTGCCTGAATCAAGGCGGATACCGAACCCAAAAACGATCTACGGTTCGGGGACTCGGCCTGTGCGTCAAGATCTTCCTGTTTCTTCAGGTCCTTGCCGTCCAACACCCGTTAACCCCTGCAGAATAATGGAATTATTACCGTAACCCGCTACTTTACTGGATCGTTTGAGAGCCTGTCAACCGAGTGCAATCGAAGAGAAAAGCCATCAATTTCTGCTGACTGAAAGGTCTCCGGATCGCATCGACTGCAAACAGGTTCCGGTCCGTCACCGCTCTTCCCCTGCCGGAACGGCCCCGACCCACCTCCAGCCCGATCGTTCGCTCGCAAGAGGAAAACGTGTGGATTGGCGAAAAGATCCCATCCATTTGACTAAAGTTCGGCTATGGGAGGCCGATTCGTTTAGTGAGGGAGTGTCTATGCCGACCGCAACGGATCTGAAACGGCAAATCTTTTCCTTGCGCGACTTGCCGACTTTGCCGCTCGTGGCGCGCAAGATTCTGCTCGCCGTGGACGAAGACAACAGCAGCCACCGGTCGCTCGCCGACGTCGTGTCGCGCGATCAAGCGCTTGCTGCGAAGGTGCTCGGCCTGGCCAACTCAGCGTACTACGGCCATCGGGCAACGGTCCGGACGTTGAGACACGCCATCGCCATCATCGGAACTGCGATGCTCAAGCAGTTGTCCCTCAGCGTTTTCGTCATCCAGGCCTGGGGGGCGCGATCCAATCCGGAACGGACACGGTTCTGGAAACATTCGATCGCCTCCGCTCATGCCTCCGCAGCGATCGCCAGGCTGTACGGCCAGACGCCGGCCGATGAAGCCTTCTGCGCCGGACTACTCCATGATATCGGCGCTCTGGTCCTGGACATGTGCTTCCCGGAAGAATACGAAGAGGTCCGTGGGCTGGTCGAAAGCACCGAAATGCCGCTGCACGAAGCGGAAAAGCAATTGTTCGAAATCGATCACTGCCAGGCCGGCGCGTGGCTGGCCGAAGGATGGCAGATGCCCGAGCTACTGATAGAGGCCATCGCCAATCACCATGGTACCGGTTCTGATTCGGAGGGGGTCAGCGAGCTCGCCGGAATGGTCAGAATCGCCGATCTCGCCGCCTCGCATGTGGACATGGGGCTAAACGGGGAACCCACGGCAGAGGGGCCAGTCCTGGAATCGCTTGGCTTCAGCGAAGCGCGATACCTGAAGGTGATCGAGCAACTCGAATCCGGCAGAGAAGACATCGAGGCATTCTTCAACCTTGTCTAACTTCATGGACTCCAAAGACGATCGTCGGGTGTCGCAGCTGACAGCGGCCCTTGAAGAAGCAAACGCTGCCTTCCGCGACAAGATCGAAGAGCTCTCATTCGTAAGTCGGATCGGCGAAGCGATCAGCCGGCACACGTCGAGAAAGGACCTCTCGAGGGAGTTGGTCGAGGTGGTCGCCCAGGCCACGCTGTCGAAGTATGCGGGTTTGTATTGTCCGGATCACGAGGGAACATTCGAACTCGAGGCGGTTTCCAAGTTGTTCGGCGGAACCTCCCATTTCCCCAGAACGGTCTCGACTTCGAACTTGCCGGAAGAGTTCAGGAGCCTGGATGGACCGATCGTGGTCGGCGACTCCGCTGGCTGGACGCGCGGCCCCGACTGGCCGTTCCCGGAAGAGTTGCCCTCCTGGTTATGTGCCCCTTTGACGACGCGGGGTACCCCCAGAGGGATCCTGTTCCTGGCCGATGAACGACCAGATGCCTTCTCTCCATCGACACTGAGGGCGGTATCGATCGTGACCCCTCAGATCTCGAGCGCCCTGGCGAACATCGCCCTGTATGATCACCTGCGCGCATCCGAGACCAAGTACAGGACGTTCGTTGAACGAATGCAGGACGTCGTCTATATGTGCGACACGAGCTGGCACATCATAGAGCTGAACCCGGCGGCTCAAAACGTGTTCGAGTTGAGCGGCTCCGGAGCGTCTCTGCTGGCACTGTTTGACTCTGATGAGACAGCCGACCGGTTCCGGGAAACAGTCGAGCGTGCAGGCTTGGTTCAAAACTTCGAAGCCGAACTCCGCCGGGAACAGGACGAATCGATTTCCGCACTCGTCAGCGCGGTCGATGACGGCGAGCGTATCTCCGTCGTTATTCGGGATGTCACCGAACAGAACCGCCTGAGCAAGCAGTTGATGCGCACACAGAAAATGGAATCGATCGGGACTCTGGCTGCCGGAATCGCGCACGACTTCAACAACATTCTCGGAATAATTCTACCTACTGCAGAGCTGATCAAATTGGCCGATGCCAGTCCCAAGATCGACGATCGCGCCAATACCATAATCGATGCCTCGAGAAGGGCGGCAAAACTCACTACGCAATTGCTTACCATGGCGCGCGATGAGCCTCAGGACGTCCAACTCGTGCAGCCGAACGAAGTCGTCCGCGCAACCAGACACCTGCTGGCGGAAACCCTGGATCGATCCATTCGGCTGGAACTGGACCTCGACGAAAACCTGCCCACGATCAGGGCTGATGAGAATCAGATAACCCAGGTTCTGATCAACCTCGCCATCAACGCAAGGGACGAGATGCCCGATGGAGGAAGGATCACATTCCGGACCCGGCGAGAGGAACGACAGGTTCTGCTTGCGGTCGAAGACACCGGAGGCGGGATCGACCCGGCCATCATCGACAAGGTCTTCGACCCGTTCTTCACAACCAAGGAAAAAGGACGCGGTACCGGGTTGGGCCTGAGCATGGTCTACGGGACAGTTCAGGCTGCAGGCGGAAACATCGACGTTCGCAGTGAACTGGGTAAAGGGACCGAATTCAGGATGAGTTTCCCAGCATCGGAAAATCGGGTGCTGCACATGGACTTCAGAAGAAGCGCAGCCTCCGGGGGTCCGGAGACCATTCTCCTGGTCGATGACGAGGAGGAGATTCTGGCCCTGATGAAAGCCTCGCTTTCCGGCCTGGGATATTCGGTTCTGACGGCAGCGAACGGAGCCGAAGCACTGGACCGGATCACACCTGAGGTCGATCTCGTCATTCTGGACATGATCATGCCGGTCATGGACGGCCTGGCCACTCTCCGGCAAATCCGCCATCATTTCCCTCATAAGAAGGTACTCATCGCCAGCGGCTATACCGCCCCCGATCGCCTGGCCGCCCTCAAAGGGTTGGGCATCCAGGGCTTCATTCCCAAGCCGTTCCACCTCTACAAACTGGACAGTACAGTCCGAGACGTCCTTGACGGCATCGCCGCCTAGCACGTAACATTTCGTCTCGCCGGTCGTACTAAACATTGAGGAGAACAGCCTTCATGGCCGATGAGTCCAAAGAAAAATGGCCGTCCTACACCATGGTCGACCCGAAAATGCGCAAAATCTATTTTCGGTTTTACCAGGAAACGTACAAGAAATCGGTCCTGGACAGAAAGACTAAGGAACTGATAGCCATCGCTGCCTCCCTGGCAACCCACTGCAACGGATGCCTGGAAGGTCACATCAAGAAAGCGATCAAGTGTGGGGCAACAAGAGAAGAATTGAGCGAGACCATCGCGATCACGATGGGCGTGAACGCCGCGGCCATAGTCGACCTGACAGACCAGGCGGCCGAAACCCTTCGCATCCGTCATTTCGGCGACGGGGTGGAGACAAGTGACTCTTCGGGCGAGTCTTCAGAGGAATGTGAAGAAGTATCCGCTCATACAAAGGAATAAGTCGATGCGACGGGTTCAGCTCCTGGCACTGGTGACAGCACTTTTGTTCGTCTCGGACGCCGTCGCGCAGAGACGATTCGGGAGAGGACAGGGCAGGGATGTCGTCCCGGAAGGATCCCGGGTACAGTATAAGACCTTCCGAAGCGACATCCTCGGCAGGCAACTCGACTACGCCCTCTATTACCCTCCTTCCTACGAGCAAAGCCAGGAAAAATATCCGGTGATTTTTTTCCTGCACGGAGCTAACGAGAACGAAAAACGATGGAGTACTCGGGGACAGACCGACCTGATGTTGGATCGAATGATCGCCGCAGATGAAATCGGTGAGTTTATCGTTGCCATTCCGTTCGGCGCCAACAGCTTCTACACCAATTCCATCAACGGCGAACGCTGGGAGGACATGATCACGGACGAGTTCATACCGTTGATCGAGTCAACAACCCGGGCCGAAGGCACACGCGCCGGAAGGGCTATCAGCGGCATTTCGATGGGTGGTTATGGGGCCTTGAAGCTGGCCTTGAAGCACCCGGACGTTTTCAGCTCCGTCAGCGCACACAGCGCCATGCTGATCGACGACTTTGCCAGCGTAGCGATCAGCTTGAGACGCGCGCAGATGTTCTATGCACTGTTCGACGAAATCTTCGGGGTGTCTCGGGATCTCGCCTATTGGGATGACAACAACCCGTTACGCATTGCCCGCGAAGCGGACGGATTCGACGGATTGCGAATCTATTTCGACTGCGGGACGGAAGATGAATACGGCTTTTTCCTGGGTGCCAGGCAGCTCAGCAACGTCCTGACCGATAAGGGTATCGAACACGAATTCCACCTTTACCCGGGGACCCACGGCTGGGACTACGCCCGGCAACACACGGCCGACTCTTTGAAGTTCCACTGGAAGGGACTGGACTCGAACTGATCGACTGCCAGGGACCTGCACCTCAGCCGATCTGCACCCCGTTAGTTTTCTTCGACGCCGAGACGCAAAGGCGCAGAGAGGATATTCTTTTTCGGAATCCATGTCCTCCGAGTCGCCTTCACCCTCCTCCGCGAACGGAAACTCTCTTGAAGACGCGAGCCTTCCACGTTGCCCCTCTGCCCTCCCTGCGATCTTGGACTTTGGACCTCGGACTTCTCTTCTTCAAGACGACGACTACACAACACGGCCTTCGGTTCTATAATGAAGCGCAATGGGGAAGCCGGTTGAATTCAACTTCGAATCCATCGACTACGATGTGACGGTGCGAAAGGACGACGAGAGGTTCCAGGCTGTTCCGCGGCGGTCGGGCGTCTTCCGGATCTTCGATGTGCACGGAAACCTGATGATCCTTGAGAAGACGCACAACCTCTCACAACGGATCGAGCGTTTCTATTTCCCCGGAGATGGAGACACACGTACCCTGGCCCTCGGACGCATCACTGGCCGGATCGAATTCTGTCGGACGGACTCGCCGATGGAAACGCTCTTCCTGCTTTACGGCGAACGCAGGCGGTGGTTTCCCGAAACTTATCGCCAAATGAAAACATTTCCGCTCTTTCACCTGATGAAGATCAACCGGCGTCAGCGTTTCCCAAGAATCTACCGGACGCGTCAGATCAAGCAAGGTGTCGACTACTTCGGACCGTTTCTCAGCCGGTCACAACTGGAACGACTGAAGACTTCCCTCGAGCGTGCGTTCAAGATCCGACCCTGCCAATACAACATCCGGGGAGACGATCCTTATCCGGATTGTCTCTACTTCCAGCTGCGGACGTGCTCCAAACCGTGCAACAACGACATCGACCGTCGAAGATACCGGGAAGACGTCGACCGTGCGATCGCCTTCATCCAGGGAGATGACGAAAAGATCGAGTCCCCGTTGGCCGAGCGAATGAAACAATTGGCCGAGGAAACCCGTTTCGAAGATGCGGAACGGATTCATCGACAGCTCGACCGACTGCACCGCGCTCGCAAGGACCACCGGGAAACTTACTTTGATTTATGGAGCTTCAACTTCGTCGCGGTGATGGATTCCGATTCCGTCAAGAGGAGAAAGATCGCGTTCATTCGGGCCGGGTATATCCTGGGGATGGAAGAGCATGATGTCGACGGTCTCGGGCCCGCCCTGGAAGAAGCGATACACAACAACTACCACGGAGAAATGCCCTCACCGGATCACGACCGCCAGTACGACGAGTTCTGTCTGGTGACAAGCTTCATGATGAAATCTGTGAAGAGCGTCCAACTAGTCCCCGTCCGGGATCCGGCCGGGACATCGACCAAAATCACTGACAACCTCAAATCGAGAAAGAAGAGAGAACAAGCCAATGCTGATACTGTCGCGTGATGACGTAATGAAAGTGCTTCCTCATTCCGAGTTGTTGGAACCCCTGAAACAAGGGTTCCAGATGCTCGCCGATGGCGGCTGCAACATGCCGTTGAGAACGGTTATCGAGATGGACCGAACCGACGGTGTGTCTCTCTTTATGCCGGCATACGGCGAAGCAATCGGGTCGGCCGGACTCAAACTTGTCACGGTCATGAACCAGAACCCGTCCAAGAACCTCCCCTTGATCCACTCGGCCTACCTTTACGTCAGTGCGGAGACCGGTGAGGTGTTGAGCCTGATGGATGCCGAGTACCTGACTTCGGCGCGGACCGCGGTTGCTTCTGCGCTGGCGACCGAACAACTGGGCAAGTCGGCAGGCCCCGTTCTCGGCATGTTCGGAACAGGCGTGCAGGCTTTTGCGCACGTCAAAGCTTTCGCAACACTGTTCGACATCACGGAGATTCTGCTCTTCCCGTTGACGGAGGAACTCGGAATCCGGTTCAAGGGACGGATCGAGACGGAGTTTGACATCCCGACCTCAGTCGGAAATGCTACGGATCTCAAGAGTGCCGATATTATTTGTACCTGCACGACCAACACGGAACCCCTGTTCCCATTGTCCGATCTCAAACCGGGCGCGCATATCAACGCCATGGGAGCGTACCGACCCAACACCCGCGAGATAGGCTCCGATGTCGTGGCCGGCTCCCTGCTCGTCGTCGATTCATACGAGGGCGCCCTGGCCGAGGCCGGCGAACTTGTCATTCCGATCAATGAGGGCACGATCACCCGCGACCACATTTACGCGTCTCTGGACGAATTGGTTGCAGGCAAGAAAGAAGTTCCCGACACGAAAGACCGGGTGACGCTGTTCAAGTCGTTGGGAATGGCAATGGAAGACCTGGTAGCGGCGGACCTGGCGTATCGCAGAGCGAAGGAGCAGGGAGTCGGCACAGAGATCCGACTCTGATCGTTGATTGATTGTTGCCCGATTAGGGCCCTTTCCCATTCAGCTTGTGAAGGCTGATCTTCCGGCTGAGCGTGTTCCGATGGACACCGAGCATCCGGGCAGCCCGGGTCTGGTTGCCTCTTGTCTTGCTTAGAGCAGTCGCGATGAATTTCTTTTCGAATTCGTCGCGAGCCTGGTCGAGGAGAACTCCCCTTTCAATCAATTCCGATACAAGAGCTTCCAGCTTCTTCTTCACTATCGATTTTCCTATCTTGGTTATTAGCTAATAGCTATTAGCTGTCAGCGATCAGCTTGCACCTTTGCAGTCGATTACCTGCTTGCTCATTCCGACTTCGGACCTCGGACCTCGGACCTCGGACTTCGGACCTTGGACCTTGGACCTTGGACCTTGGACTTTGGACTTTTGGACTTTGAACTTCAAAGTCGTTCACTCCACCACCGTTGCACTTCACGGTATCCGATCAGAAACTTCGCCTTCAATTCGAAAGGCGTGGCGACGGCAACTATTCGCGATCCGGGAAGGAAATAAGGGGCCATTTGCGAGTTTTTCACAACATCCGATTGAATCCCGAAAGCCGTCAGTCCGAGAAAGATCGCAGATCCGACCAACCACCCGCGGACGAAACCAAAAGAACCTCCGAGCAGTCGGTCAAACCATTCAAGCCGTGCAAACTTGAAGAACCTGTAGATGAGCCAGATCGAAGTGAATCCCACAATCAGGGTGCCGGCAAACAGTAGGGAGAAACCAAGGAACAGGGCTATGTTTTCCGATGCAGCGACATCTCTGAACACCATCCCAACGTCCCGATAAAACCAGGCGGCGATAAATATCGCGAGAAGAACTGTTATCAGACCCAACACCTCGCGAACAAATCCGCGCACCGCGCTCATCACGACCGAATAAAGTACGATACCGAGAACAACCCAGTCGAGCAGCGTGAAGTCGAGGATCGCCACCGCTGCTACTCCAGTTCCAACCCGGTAAGTCGACGGAACGCCTCAGCATACTTGGCGCTCGTGCCCTCCACCACGTCCTGCGGAAGCTCGGGGGCTGGAGGCTGCTTGCCCCATTCGATCTTCTCCAGGTAGTTGCGGACGAACTGCTTGTCGAAGGATGGTTGCGGCTTCCCCGGAATGTATTCCGAAGCCGGCCAGAAACGCGAGGAATCCGGGGTCAGCATCTCATCCACGATTGAGATCCGGCCATCGATGACGCCGAATTCAAACTTGGTGTCGCAGATTATGATTCCCTTTTCTGCGGCAAAGGCGGCAGCGCGGTTGTAGATGTCCATTGACAGGTCGCGCAACTCTCGGACGGTGTCGACACCTACTATATCGGCTGCTTCCGCTTCGGAAATGTTCTCATCATGTCCCGTTGCCGCTTTCGTCGCGGGAGTAAAAATCGGCTCCGACAGCTGTTCGGATTCCGTCATGCCGGCCGGAAGCGTGATGCCGCAGACTTTGCCCGACTTCTTATAGTCTTTCCATCCCGATCCGGTCAGGTAACCACGGACCACGCACTCGATCGGAAACACGTTGGCACGCTTCACCATCATCGAGCGCCCTTCCAACTGACTCCGGAACTGGTGGACCTGCTCGGGGTAATCGTCTACCGAGAGGGAAATGACATGGTTTGGAACCAGGTCTCCAAAGAAGTCGAACCAGAAACGCGACATCTGTGTGAGGACCTTCCCCTTGTTCGGTATGGCCGTGGGAAGCACGACATCGAAGGCGGACAATCGGTCTGTCGCGATGAATAGCAGCGCATGTCCGAGGTCGTATATATCACGAACTTTCCCGCGCGCATGAAATTTGATGCCAGGCAAGTCCGTTTGCATTAGAACCATTCTATCGCTCTCTTAATAATCGAAGGTTAATGGTCGGGAATCCATGTCGACTGGATGCCCTTGAATCCCGCCCAAGAATGGTGAGGGTCCGGAAGCGGTATTGTCAATTCAATCTTACGGAAACGACCTTTGAAATCCCGGGTTCTTCCATCGTGACCCCGTAGAGCTGCTTCGCCGTCTCCATCGTGCGCTTGCTATGGGTGATCACTATGAATTGCGTGTGCTCGCTCATCGATCGAATCATCTGGGCGAATCGATCGATGTTGGCATCGTCCAGCGGCGCGTCAACCTCATCAAGGACACAGAACGGGCTTGGTTTGAACTGGAATAGAGCGATCAACAGCGCAAGTGCCGCCAGGGCTTTTTCTCCACCTGAAAGTAGCAGGACGTTCTGGAGTTTCTTTCCAGGAGGCTGCGCGATGATCTCGATACCGGCGTCGGAAACATCCGCCTGCTCGATGAGGCGGAGTTCGCCGTGGCCGCCACCAAACAATTCTACGAACGCCCGTGTGAACCGCACGTTGATCTGTTCGAACGCGTCATTGAACTGCTTGCGGCACACCACGTCGATCTCATCGATGGCCTGGGCAGTGTCGCGAATGGAGTCGAGCAGGTCCTGGCGCTGGGTAGTAAGGAACTCGAACCGCTGCTCGGCCTCTTCGTATTCCTCGACCGCCATCATGTTCACGCTTCCGATGGATTCGATCCGCTGCCGCAATTGCTGGAATTCGTTGTCGTGTTCTTCCAGTTCTTCCGGGGTCAGCGTTACGAAGCTGTCCAGGCACACCGACTCAATGCTCTCTCCAAGTTCGCTGAAGCACAAGCTCACCAGGTGCTTGATGTCCGAATCGACCTGCGTTCTTTCGATCTCTATCTCGTTGTGTTTGTCCTTCCACCCATCCAACTCGGCACGGGCTTCATCCCAGCCCGATTCAGCTTCGTGCAGCTCCTGCCTCAGCGTCTCGAGCCGCCCTGCGGCGGATGCGATCAGGCGGTCCAGTTCGTCTTTCTTTCGTTGGCAGTCATGCCGGGCTGACTCTCCGGCATCGATAGATTTCAGGGCATCCAGTCGCTGGGACTTCGTGTGTTCGATCTGTCGGTCGGCCCGGGCGCCACGCTCCTCCAATTCCCTCGCCCTTGCGCCAAGAACCGCCTGTGCCCGCAAAAGAGTCTGGTTTCGTTCCTCCAGTACCGCAACCCGCGACCGGAATTCACCCACCTGGGCTCCCAGCTCTTCGGATTTCTCCCAGAGTTCTTCGCTCTTCCGCGACCGGGTTCGCAACTCGTCGTCAATCGCAACCTTTGTTGCGGCAACCTCGGCGAGCTGTGAGCGTCCCGCCACCATGGCGAGTTCCAGGTCCCTCCGTTCTTCACCGAACCGCTCGATCTCGGCCCCGGTTACTTCAACCTGCCGCTCGGCTCGTTCGAGTTCCGATGCGAGAGTCTGAATACTGTGGTCAAAACCGAGGGCTTGCTTCTCTGCTTCCTGTAACCTCACAGACAGGTCCTGTCTCAACCTGTCTGTTTCCTCGACCCGTCTGACGAGTTGCTCGACCCGATCAGAAGCTTCTTTGGATTCGTTCCGTGCGATTTCAACGCGACGGTCCAACTCCCGCATTTCGCGCTTGAGGGACAAGGGACCGTGACTGGACCGTTCTCCCCAACTGATCAAGTGGTCGCGAACGACTTCGCCGCTTCTCGCGACAAACCTCTTGCCCGGGTACGCTTCAGAGAGGTCCCAGGCGCGCTTGAGATCGTCCACCACGTACGTGTTTGCGATACAAATTTCGAAACGCTCAAGTCGCGCATCCAGCCGGACAACATCTGCAACCGGAATCGCACCCTCAATTCGAAGCTCGTCCGGTCGGTTTCCGAGGTCGAAACCGATCACCAGAAAGTCCAATCGCCCGCCTGCGGTGCTGCGAACCAGCGACAAGGCCTTCTCGGCGTGCAGCAGGTGCTCCACGACGACGTACTGCAATTCGGCATGCAGCAGGTCTTCAACCGCCGCCTCGTAGTCCGGCTCGACCTCGAGAAAATCAGCCGCAATGCCCAATGGCGCCCACGCTTCGTTTCTCACGTTGTTGAAAAACTGCTGCACGGACTCGCTACCATAGGCCCGTTGCAGGGAAAGCTCACGGATTGTCTCGAGTCGGTGACGGATGCCATCCTCACGGGAGCGTGCCTGGGACGCCGTTTCGACAGCCTTGCCGTGTTCAAGCTTAGCCGCTTCATGGTCGCGCTCGGCACGCGCTTTCTCCTCGACCAGACGGTCGATTGCGGCACGACGGGAAGATTGTTCCAGCTCAGCCGACTGCAGCTTTTCGCGACAACCAGCGGCCAGCGTTCGGGCTCCGTCCGCTTCAGCCTTCACCCGAGCCAGTTGGGAGTCGAGCCGGCGGAGCATCTCTTCCCTGCCCGACAGCTCGTTTGTTATCTGCGCCTCACGGCCCACAATCTCAAATTGCTGCTTACGGAGGCCTTCAATCGATCGTTCTTCATCCGCTCGACGTCCGTTTACACCCTCGAGCGCCTCACGTCTCTGTTCGAGATCACCCTTGAGCACCGAAGCCGTACTGCCCAGTTCCTGCAGTTTCGACTGGCCTTCTTCTATCTCCTTGCGGTTGGTCTCCAGTTCCCGTGTGACGCGGTCCCTTTCCCCTGCCAGTTCCCTGATCCGCTCATCCATGGAACGAACCTGATCGCGAAGGCGTTCGACTCGCTGAATAGCCTTCTCATGCTCAAGTTCGGCCTCGGAATGCTGCTCGCGAGCTTCCTCGAGGCGCAGTTCCTCGGTCTCCACATCCTTGCGGCATCGGTGAACGCTGACGTCGAGCTCACCGATCCGTGTCTCCAGTTTTCTCCCCTCCGATGCCATACCGTCCAGAGCCGACTGTATGGTTTCCTGCCGCTCGATAAGCAACTCTGCACGGGTGGAAAAAACAGAGGCAAGGACGCCCCGCAATCGTTTCTTCAATTCCCTGTAACGCCGGGCCTTCGACGCCTGTCGCTTCAAGGAATTTCTCTGACGTTCGACCTCGGCCAGGATGTCGTTGACCCGCGACAGATTTCCGCGGGCGGCCTCGAGCCTGGACTCGGCCAGTTTCCGCTTGGCCTTGAATTTCGTGATTCCCGCCGCCTCTTCGATCACTTGCCGGCGTTCGGTTGGGCGAGCGCTCAAGAGGCGGCCGATGCGCCCCTGTTCGATGATCGCGTAACTGTTGGGCCCCAGGCCGGTGCCAAGGAAGATGTCCTGTATGTCCCTGAGCCGGCAGGGACGGCCGTTGAGCAGATACTGGCTTTCTCCGGAACGATACAGACGGCGTTGAATGGTCAATTCGGCCGGGCCGGGTGGGGGGCCGCCGTTATTGTGTGGGGGCGACTCGTCAACCAGGGTGATCGTAACCTCGGCCATCCCCAGCTGCGATCTGGCTCGGGTTCCGCTGAAGATCACGTCTTCCATGCGGTCGCCCCTCAGGGAACGCGCGCGCTGTTCGCCAAGAACCCATGCTACGGCATCGGATATGTTGCTCTTCCCACAGCCGTTCGGCCCGACGACCGCTGTGACTCCCGAGTCGGTCACGACAATCTCAGCCCGTTCATAGAAGGACTTGAATCCTGCAAGTTCAATTCTGCGGAGCTTCAGCACGATCTAGTGTCCTGAGTCCGAAATACGGTTGCTATATTTCGGAGCGCAACGGTGCTGGATTTGGAGAAGCGACGACGAGCCAATGCTCGTCATTGCGAGAAGGAGCGACTCCAAAGACGGCGCCGTTCCGCCCGAACCCGTAGAGCCGATTGATGTTGCTGGTTGTGAGTGCCAACACGTCCGAAGTGCACACACGTTTATTGATCGATTCAAAGTCTATCCTGTCTCCGGCAAGATCCATTGGAGATAGTAATCGTATTTCGGACTCAGGACACTAACGGCCCAATGCTTGTAACAGACCATTGGGCACCTCCCCTGGAGTTTTACATCCTCATGATGTCGGGTTCAGAACCTCAGCATCTCATCATGATAGACAAATCCGGTCCTTTTTCTGAATCCAGGAACTCGCTTTTGGAATCTAAGCTACAGAACTCGAAATTGTCGACAAGAATAATGGAAGCCCCATGGTGACCTTTTTCCCGAAGAGGGTTCTAAGTATTCGATCAGTGTTTTGGTCAAGGAGGACCGGTGCATTTGAAGCCTGATCGACTCGTGGGTTTTGACGGTGGAAACGAACGGAGGAAATCAACGGTGTCTGAGAACCAATCCAGGCTCTTGGCAGATCGCATCTACGACCAGCTGAAGGCCTATATCATCACGTGCAAGTACCAACCGGGCGCCTCACTGACCGAAATCGAAATGGCAAACAAATTCAACGTCAGCCGTACGCCGATCCGGGAAGTGTGCAACCGCCTGTTGAAGGAAGATCTCCTTCAGTCAATCCCCTACAAGGGCTACATCGTCAGTCCGGTGAACTTGCAGGATCTTCATGAGCTGTATCAAATCCGGCTGGTCCTGGAGCCTTATGCGGCCGAGTTGGCAGCTCGAAACCCGAGTCCCCGATTCATTGAGAGGCTGAAGGACAACTTGATCTCGGCTGACCAACACGCTGGGCAGGATTTCATCCAATTCGTCGAGTCCGACCTTGATTTCCATCATCTGCTAGCCGAAGGATGCGGGAACAAGCGGCTGGCACGGGTGATCTCTGATCTGAGAAACCAGATTGGACGACTGGTCTACCTGATATACGAGAATTACGGTCCGTACCACAATGTCGCCTTCGACGAGCACCATGATCTCGTCCGGGCAATCGAAGATCGAAATCCGGACCTCGCACGCGAGCTCATGTCCAGCCACATCGAAAACTACAAGGACCTCGCCCTCCAGGCCCTTGCGAGCGAACGGCTGGCGTAAGTAGCGGGTAGCTGGATCGTTAGCTGCTCGCTGAGCTCGAAGGAATTCACGAGCCAGGTGGGGTGCCCCCCGGGATTCCAGTCGCCGCCGCCAAGATCGTGAGGACGACCACCGCCCTCACCGGAAGGAATCGACCTACTCATCGAGATCCAGGTTATTGACTGCGGAGCACAACCGCCGGATGAACGCTCATCACCTTCCGGGCTGGGGCCTGACTGGCCACCAGGGCGATGGCGAGAGCCACCACCGACCCAGCGACGTAACTCGCTGGGTCGGTGGTGGCAACTCCGTATAGCAGGCTGCCCATATAGCTCGCCGCTACATACACTGCCACCAGACCACATGGCAGACCGACCATGAGCAGTCCGAGGCCGTGTCCCAACACCATCCTGGCGATGTCGAGCCGGGTCGCTCCCATCGCCATGCGAACTGCGATCTCGTGGCGCCGTCGATTCGCGGCATTCGAAACGACTCCAAAAAGGCCCACGGACGACAATAGAACCGCCAGAAGGCAAAGGGCGCCGACCAATCCGGCACTCATTTCCTCAAGATAACGCGCCAACCGCATCTGTGACTGCAAGGTGACAGTGTTGACGACCCACAAATCCGGCACTTCGAGTCTGAGGGTCTGTCGAACCGCACCAACCAGCGAAACCGGATCCACTGCCGTCTCCACAAGCAGGTTCAGTTCTCCGAAGCTCTCGCTTCTGAAGGGCAGAAACATGAATGGTTGTACCGGCTCCCGTAGCGTGTCATATCTGCCGTCCTCCACAATGCCTATGACCTGGTGATTCTCCCCTTCAATCTCGAACCATGTATCAACCGGGTCGTCATTCGCCCAGAAACGGTGAGCCATGCTCTCATTGATCATGACGACTCTAGCCGTCCGGAGGCTGTCGCGACGCTCAAATTGGCGGCCCCGGAGAACCCGAGTGCCCATGGTCGGAAAGTAGTCGTCGCCAACCACGTTGTAGCGCACCTTCATCGCCGGTTGTCGGGAGTCGCGCTCCGTACCGGGAATCGAGACTTCACGGCTCACGACCCCCGAACCACTCATCGGGAAGTACCGGGAAAAGCTGGCACGCTCGACACCGGGAAGCGCCTTGATCCGCTCCACGACATCTCGAAAATCGCCTTCGGACCGCTGCACCACCAGCGTCAACAGCATCTGCTTGCTCTCATCGAAGCCGGGGTGTATTTCTCGTGTGTTCCAGTAGCTTCTTAACAGCAAACCCGTTCCCACCAGCAGAAACACCGACACCATTATCTGCGCCACGACCAGGACATTCCTGGCGGTGAATCGCCGAGACCCGCGCCGGCCCCGCCCTTCCTCACCCTTCAAGGCCGATGTCAAGTTCGGCGCCGACGCCTGTAGTGCCGGCGCCAGTCCGAACACGGCGGTCGTTACCACCGAAAGCATCAACGTGTACATCAGTACCCTTCCGTCCATTTGAATATCGAAGGTGAACGGAATTGTCCCTGCTGGTTCGAGTGCCGGCAGAAGTGCGATGAGACAAAACGCAAGCCCCATTCCAACGGCTGATCCCACGAGCGACAGCACCGTGCTTTCGGTGAGCAACTGCCGGACGAGTCGGCTACGGCTCGCTCCCAGGGCCAAGCGGACGGCCGTCTCGCGCCGGCGTTTGTCCGCCTGTATCAGCAGCAGGTTGGCGACATTCGCACAGGAGATCAGTAGAACCAGACTCACGAGGCTCATCACCAACAGGGAAACAAAAGTTCCCGCGTTGTTCTTGCTCTCCTCCCCTGAGGACAGAACTAACTCTCGACCTCGATTTGTGGCGGGGTACGCCAGGGCCAGTTGGCCGGCTATTCCATTGACCTCCACCTCTGCCTGCTGTTTCGTGACCCCGGAATTCAAACGCCCCAATACTGAGAGGAATCGCGTCTCCCTCCTGGTCAGGTCATCCCGGGCATCCGGCCATGCTTGGACCGGTGCCCAGAAGTCCACCGGCAACAGCCAGTGGAGTCCGGCGAAGTTCTTTGCAGCCACCCCGATAATCGTGTAGCGTGCGTCGTTCAGTTGAATGGGTTCACCAATCACACCGGAACTTTAGGGGCGCTGTACTAGGTAATGTCGAGAACGTCCTTGAACATCTCGATCAGACCCTCACGAACTTTCTGACCGGCCTGGACTGCGGTCAGGTGGGCGTTGAGCATGTCCTGGGAAATACCTTCCGCAAAGAACGTATCGGAATCACCGTCGAACTGGATCTTGGCGGACGCCATCAACTTCACGTTGCCCGACGATTTGGCGTCTGCAAGCAGCTTCTCCCAATCCAGAACCGTGCCGTTGGTGGTGGAATCAATCACGCTGCTGATGTTGCCGGAGAATGTTTGAACATTGAGCTGGGAAAGATCTGCGATACCGTCACCAAGCGCTTTGAAGACAGACATTGTTACGGGTCTCCTGATCGAAAAAGTTAAGTAAATTGTCGGTGGATTACTTCCGGATCTAGAACACGTTCCTTGTGTCTGGGGGTTGAAGAGAATGTCAGCCCGTCTAAGGAGCGTATCCGAAAACGGGTGGAGGCTGCTAGTGAAAGGATTCGTTTTGCTCGTACGAATTGGGACTCGGCTGCTATAGTTGCGGGGAAGCTGCCAGGTGTTGGCGGGTAGCAGGTCAAGCTGGGCCAGAGCTGCAAGCTGCTCCGCAGCAAGCTCGAAGCTAATTGCCAAATGAAGATCTCCGCGAAAGATGAATACGCATGTTCAGCTGTCCTCGAACTGGCGCTGAAATACGACCCGGACACTCCCATCCGCGTCCAGGACATCGCGGATCGCCAGGGTATCCCCATCAAGTTTCTCTTCCAGATCATGCAGATTCTCAAGCGTGTCGAGATCGTGCGCAGCAAACGTGGGACAGATGGTGGATACATTCTGGCTCGTCCGCCGGACCAACTCACCGTCGGAGACGTCATTCGGAGCGTCAGCGGCCCTCTCGTCCAGCTTGCCTGTCTGGAATCCGGTGACTTCGCCGACGACTGCGATAGAGAAAGCACGTGCCAGTTCAAGCCGATCTGGTCAGACGTGAACCGCGCAATCACTTCTGTGCTCGACGGCATCACTTTCGCAGACCTCGTTCGAAAGGTTCGGGCACGCGAGCGGCAAGTCATGTACCACATCTAGTGGTCCCCGCCAGAGATAGCGTTACTAGATTTCGGAGTGCAACGGTACCGGATTTGGGGGAGCGACGAGGAGCCAATGCTCTTCATTGCGAGGAGGAGCGACGCCAAAGACGGTACCGTTCCGCCCGAACCCGTAGGGCCGATGGAGGTTGCCCCTCATGAACGCTCAACACCTTGGAAATCACACACACACCA
>CAZOZZ010000030.1:0-12715 GCA_964584435.1 uncultured Solibacteraceae bacterium
GCCGTAATGGTTGACGTAGTAACGCCGAATGATGACGCCCAGCTTTTCGAGGTTCAGATGGGCATTCTTCGATTCGAGTGGATCGAACGTCCACTCGATCAGCCGTATGCCTCTCTTGAGGCCGAACTCTCTCTGGGTTCGCTTAAGCAGGGTTCCGACCCCCCTGCTACGGTATTTGCGATCGATACCCAACATTCGGGAATACCAGTATGGAGCGCCGTCACGGAGTGCGGGCATGGTGTTGATGAATCCGATCACCCGGTCCTCGACCAGTGCGCCCAGTGTGACGCCCCCTGTGTTGGCCGTCACCACGAACGAGCGAACGGGCACGATGTCCAGATCTCCCCATCCCCACTCGGTACGCTGCAGCTCGACGCATCGTTCGAATTCGTTCTTCGTTGTGAGCTCCCGGACTTCCATCAACCGGGACCCTGAAGGTGCCGCTTCGCACGCTGCCAGCTGGCTTCCATCTCGGCCAGGGTGGACTCTTCCAACGTCTTCCCCGCTCCTTCCAGCTCTTTTTCAATGTAATTGAAACGCACTCGAAATTTTCTATTGGCCCTCTTGAGAGACGACTCGGTGTCCAGGTCGAGGAAACGGGCAATGTTCACCAGGACGAACATGGTGTCACCGATTTCATTTTCCAACTCTTCACGGGACCGTTCCGCTTCGGGCAGCGCGATCGCTTCGCGCAACTCCTGGATCTCTTCCTGCAATTTTTCGAACACCGCATCGATTTCGGGCCAGTCGAACCCGACGCGGGCCACCCGTGAGGAAATCTTGTGGGCTTCGTGCAAGGCAGGAAGCTTCCGAGGGATACCTTCGAGTAACGATCGACCCGGGGCGGAACCCTCGCCGTCACTTCCCTCTTTTTCGCGAGCCTTGATGGCCTCCCAGTTCTCCACAACCTGCTCTGCATCGTCGGCGCTTTCGTCCCCAAAAACATGGGGATGACGGCGAACCAGCTTGTCGCAGATGCCGTCGATCACATCGTCGATCGTGAACTTTTCCATCTCACGCCCAAGCTGGGCTTCGAAAACAACGTGAAGGAGAACATCGCCCAGTTCCTCGCTGAGACCGTCGTAGTCCCGATCGTCGATCGCCTCGATCACCTCGTACACCTCTTCGATCAACATCGGCTTCAGTGAATCCAGATCCTGCTCCTTGTCCCAGGGGCATCCGTCGGGCCCCCTCAGCGTCGACATGATCTGGACCAGCCTCTCGAACTTTGCCCCTGTCATCCTGCCTCCAATCGCAAAAGCGGTTATTATAGCTGTTTGGCCCGCGGATGCCTTTCTTGTAGGCGGGCATCGACGAAACTAGAGGCAAAATGCAGGAATGAGAGTTGTCCGATCACTGTCCGAGGCCCCATCCGACATCTCCAGCGTCGTGACGATCGGAAACTTTGACGGCTTTCATCGGGGACACGCCTCAATTTTCGGGAAAGTTCGTGAACGGGCCGGCGAACTTGGCTCGCAGGCCGTCGCCATCACGTTCGACCCTCACCCTCTCGAGCAGCTCCATCCCGATCGCGCGCCCAGGCTGATTACGACTCTTGAACAAAGAATCCGGTTGATCGCCGAGTCCGGCATCGATCTGTTGCTCATCCAGAGCTTCAACGAAGAATTTTCTCAACTGTCACCTGAGCAGTTCATCGACTCCTATCTAATAGGCCACTTCAGAGCCAGGGCCCTCTGTGTCGGTCACAACTTCAGGTTCGGCCACCGGCATCGCGGCAACCTGGAAACCCTCGGGCGATGGGCGGATCGTTTCGAACTGATCGAGATCGGACCGGTCGCCACCGGCAGCCAGGTGGTGAGCAGTTCCCGCATTCGGGGCCTGCTGGTCGAAGGTCGGGTGAGCCTTGCAAGGAGAATGCTCGGACGATGCCATGAGATCGAAGGAGACGTGGTTACCGGAGCCGGCCGCGGCAGAGACGTTACGGTGCCGACGATCAACCTGCAGCCGCCGAATGAGTTGATACCCTGCGATGGTGTCTATCTGACACGCATCACTCTCGACAACAATTCCTATCAGGATGCGGTGACCAACATCGGCGTGCGCCCGACTTTCGGGGAAACCGAAAAGACGGTGGAAACACACATCCTGGATTCCACGGCTCCCCAGGTTGGTGGACAGGCACGTTTGCGGTTCATTCGTCGATTGCGTGATGAGAGGAAGTTTAGAGGGCCGGATGAGCTGCGGAATCAGATTCAGCACGACATCGCCACCGCTCACAAGTTCTTTCGACGACTCGATCCTTCCAGATGTCAGACACTTCGGGAAGAGAGTATCGCTGGCGCCTCGAATGCCTGAGAACCGTGTCCACGTAGAGATGTTTTCCAGACCCGGCTGCCATCTTTGCGACGAGGCACGCGACGTCATCGAGGAGGCGCGCACTCGCTTCGCTTTCGACTTTCACGTTGTCAACATCGACGAAGACTCCGAGTTGGAATCGGCGTACGGGAGTGAAATCCCCGTGGTCCGCATCAACGGCAACAAGGCCTTCAAGTACCGGGTGAGTCGCCGGGAACTGGAAAGGAAACTGGAACGACTGTGGAACCTGTAGACATCCTCACAATTGCAGCCCATCCCGACGACGTGGAGCTGACGTGCGGTGGCACGCTCCTGAAGATGGTGGATCAGGGCTATTCGGTCGGCATATTGGATCTGACCCAGGGAGAGATGGGCACGCGTGGAACGCCGGAACTCCGTGCCGACGAAGCCGAAGCCGCAGCCAAGGTGCTGGGCGCCCGCTTCCGGGAACGCATGAACCTGGGGGACTCGCGGCTGACGACGTCGATCGAGAACCGACTGGCTGTGGCGGAGCGGATCCGACTGGCTCGGCCGAAGACGATCATCCTTCCCTACTGGGAGAGTCGGCACCCTGACCATTACGCAACCGCAACCTTGGGATACGAGGCCTGCTATGCGGCAGGGCTGAAGAAGCTCGACCTCGACGGGGAGCCCCATCGGCCGCACAAGATCCTTTATTCGACGATCTACTGGGATGTGGATCCATCATTCGTCGTAGACATCAGCACGTACTTCGACAAGAAGATTGAAGCGGTCAACTGCTTCGCATCACAGTTCGAGGGCGACATGGGGGAAATCATGAGGCTCTTTCCCGCCTGGGCGCGCCTGATCGACCGTATCCGGACTCAATGCAAGTTCTATGGCCATCAAATGGGCGTAGAATACGCCGAACCATTTGTTGTTAAAGAAGTTGTGGTTATCGACGATATCGTCGACATGCCCGCGCCGTCCATCTGAAGACCTTCCGATATTTTCCTTTAAACGCGGATCTCAAATGAATGTCGTTTCTAGAGAGAAACGTTTCTCCCGAAAGGGGTTTCTGCCCGTCAAATTCCTTGACACCAAGGAGTTCCGGTAATTACGATTGAATAACAAAGGTTTCCGGAGAATCTCACTATGCTTGATAAGTTGACCCGCATCGTAATGGCACTGGTTCTCGTCGTGGCCACGTCGACGCCGATGGTCGCGGCAGAGCAGAAGAAGCCCAAGAACGCCGATGTGGAAAACATCGGAAACCGCGACATCAACAAGGGTCTCGGCAATCTGAATTTCACATCTCTCGAGAAAGAGATTGCGCTGGGAGCCCAACTGGCGGCAGAGGTCGAGCGGCAGGTGAAGCTTGTCACCGATGCGACGATCAACGAGTTCGTCAACCGGGTCGGCCAGAATCTGGTTCGTAATTCCGACGCACTCGTCCCGTTCACATTCAAGGTGATCGAAGACGACAGCATCAACGCGTTCGCTCTGCCCGGCGGGTTCGTCTTCGTCAACACCGGCATCATCCTGACCGCTGACGAAGAGTCGGAATTGGCCGGCGTGATGGCCCACGAGATTGCACACGTCACGGCAAGGCACGGAACCGAGAACGCGACCAAGGGTCAGATCGTCAACCTGGCAACGATCCCGCTCATCTTCATGGGTGGTCTCGCCGGTTTCGGAATCCGTCAAGCGGCCGGGTTCGCCATCCCGATGCAGTTCATGCGGTTCTCCCGAAAGGCGGAAGAAGAAGCCGATTACCTCGGCATGCAGTACGCCTACAGAACGGGATATGACCCCACCTCCGCGATCACGTTTTTCGAAAAGGTTCAGGCACGTGAAACGGCCAAACCCGGCACGATGTCCAAACTCTTCTCCTCCCATCCTCCGACTGAGGACCGGATCAAGAAGACCACCCAGAACATCGGCCTGGTTCTCCCCCAGAAGGAGCAATATGTCCTGACGACTTCAGAATTCAACGACGTCCAGGAACAGTTGATCGCATGGGAAAACCGGAAACCCGATGACGGTGACGAAGAGGACAACAGACCAAGCCTCCGACGTCGAACCGCACGCCCGAAGACTGAAACGGACGAAGAGAACGAACAAGTCATCACCGAGAGCCCAGGCGAAGATGATGACCGCCCGGTCTTGAAGCGGACCACCGGTGAGGACAAGGAAGCTGAAGAAGCAAAACCGGAAGAAAAAGAGGACGACGAACGCCCAAGACTGAAACGTCGCCGAGGCCCCGGCCCCCTCTAGAAACCCGATTCAAACTGAACACCCAAACGGCGGTCCCCCGACCGCCGCTTTCTTTTGCCCACCACCTCTCACTTTCGAACAGCCTCACAGGACAGCGTGTCGGGGTGGCCGTCCCTGGTCACCCGCGAGCATAGACGACATCTCTCAATAGACTTTCCTGAAAACACAGCCTACCCCGCGGGCATAGACGACATCTCAAGTTCCGCTCCCTACCCCTTCATAGCCGCACATACCCTATTGAAAGAACCCAAGCCTACCGGTTATCATCTTCAAATATCTTACGGGGTCGTAGTTCAGCTGGTTAGAACGCCGGCCTGTCACGCCGGAGGTCGCGAGTTCGAATCTCGTCGGCCCCGTTTAGAAGCAGCGAGTTAGCCCGGGAGCAATCCCGGGCTTTGCTGTTTGTGTGCGGATAGGGTGCGGATTTCGAAGTCATTTGACTAATTCGGGGGATGGAGGCGCAATCACCCTATCTGATCATAATGCGAGGGTTACAAGAGTTGTGCCTCCGTCCCCGAATTAACTCCATTAGATCAGCCTCGACTGGGAGGATCAAGAGAACTACATTGGCATCGATGAAACTGTGGCTTTCGAAGTCGAGCGAGGTGTCCGTCAGTGAACAGCTGAGGGCGCAGATCATCATGGCCATCGTGTGCGGAGATGTGGCAGATGGCGAGCGCTTGCCGAGCACGGCTGAGGTCGGCCGACGGTTTGACATTCACAGCAATACGGTCGGGGCCGTTTACAGGGGGCTGGCATCAAAGGGTTGGGTGGAGTGGCGACGCGGGAGCGGCTTTTACGTCCGGCCACTTGTCGCGGAATTGGCTCTGGAGCCGGACGTCGATCTGGATAGGCTCATTGCTGCATTCTTCAGTAACGCGTGCAACCGGGGACATTCCTTCGGTGAAATCCAGTCGCGAATCAACCGATGGCTTTCTCTCCAGCCTCCCGACCGGGTACTGGTGATCGAGCCCGATCCCGACCTGCGGGAGATCCTGATCAATGAGATTCAGATGGCCGTCCGCATGCCTGTCATCGGAGTCGGCATCGAGGAGTGTGCTGAAACCAGACAACATGCCGGCGCCCAGTGCGTATCACTCTACGATCACGCGGACCCCGTCCGGGACGCGCTTCCTCAGGCCATTCCTTGTCACTTCCTGCACTATCGATCGGTCTCGGGATTGCTGAGCGGTGAAACCAGGCCTCCACCTGCGATGCTCCTCACTGTTGTCTCACGATGGCCTGGCTTTCTTGATTGGGCCCGAACCGTGTTGTCTGCGGTCGGGATCGACGATGAAGTGGTGGACCTCCGAGATGCCCGTGAGGACGGATGGGAGAGAGGTATGGGCCCCGGAACACTTGTCGTGACCGATAGCCTGATGGAAAAGCGCTTGCCAACGGGTTGCCTGGTCCGTGTTTATCAGGTGATCGCCGACCATTCGCTAGAAGAGTTACGAGCCGAACTACCGACCCTATAAGACACTCATTGGGATCGCAAGCCGGAGTCCTCTTGCCGTCACCTTCAAGTGGGCGTGTCGGGGCGGCCGTCCCTGGTCGCCCGCGGGTCTTGCGGGATGTCCGGGCAAGGGGAGCGTTTCCTGGGCGGATCTCTTCTCCGCGGGTGGCCAGGGACGGCCACCCCGACACTCCACCCTGATCCTTGGCCGGCCCTTTGCAGGGGCGGACCGCATGCCTCGAATCTGTAGCCCGGTCCGTGCGCTGTGACGATGAGTTTCGGGTCGGTTATATGGTGCCGAGGGTGATTTCGCCGCTGGACCCGAAAGACATCCCAGCCTGCCGATATACCTTGCCAACAACCCTGATTCCCCGGAGATTGGTTTCGGCCGGGTCGGCTTTGAATAGGAATCCGTCGGGTATATACAGCCTGACGGATACATCCAATTCGGAGGGATGAGCATGTTCATTCAGCCTGATGCGGCAAATCGTTTTCCCGCTGTTCTTGTCGACGAAACTGCGATCGGTTGGAGATCCATCAATCCTGTAACGGCGCTCGCCTTTCTCGGTAACCGGGTAGATCCTGTCTTGTCTGGCGTAGGCGATAAAGATGCCGTCCCGGTCGTAGATCTCAAAGTACACACTGAGATGCCCGTCGTTGTGGCGCTTCAGGGTGAACATGGGTCTACCTGCGTACTCGATGATGTTGGTGACATTGACGTGACGATTACCGCCAAGCTTAACCTTAAAATTGTCGTCGACTTGCCACACCCAATGGATTCTAGCGTCTCGGGACGGGGTTAGGAAAGTCGGTTCGCTCCACTTTCACGACAGAGAGGTTGCATTGCATCCCGGAACAAACTTCAGCGACACAACGAGACAGAGTGGAGGCACCCCTACTTTGATTTCACAAGGGCAAGTCGGAGTTCTCCATTGCCGTCACCTCGAAGGGTGCGTGTCGGGGCGGCCGTCCCTGGTCGCCCGCGGGTTTGCGGGATGTCCGGGCAACGGGAACGTTTCCTGTGCGGATCTCTTCTCCGCGGGTGGCCAGGGACGGCCACCCCGACACTCTAGCCTGATCCTTTGCCGGTCACTTGGCAAAGGCGGACCCTCATGCCTCGAATCTGTAGCCCAGTCCGTGCACTGTGACGATGAGTTTCGGGTCGGTCGGGTCGGATTCGAGCTTCTGGCGGAGACGCGCCACATGCACATCCACTGTGCGGGTGTTCATAGCCACATCGTAGCCCCAGACCACATCCAGAAGCTCGTTACGCGAGAGGACGGCACCACTGTTTTCCACAAAGCAGCGAAGCAGCTGAAGTTCTTTGGCCGACAGCGGCACCAGCTCGTCACCGCGGAACACCTGTGCCTTGCGAAAATCGACGCGAACGTCACCAAATTCAACGGCCTCGGACACGCCCCGTCCGCCGCCCCGCTCGGCCCGTCTCAGGAGTGCCCGGATCCTGGCTAATAGTTCGACGAACTCGAACGGTTTGGTGAGGTAGTCATCTGCTCCGAACTCCAGACCGACAACCTTGTCGCTCACCTCCCCTCGCGCTGTGAGCATGAGAATCGGTGTCTGGAGCCCGCGGCTCCGCACTTCGCGAGCAATCTCAAAACCTGTTTTCCCGGGCAACATCACGTCCAGGATGAGCAGGCCGTGGGTGCCGGATGCTGCCATTTCCGCCCCCTCGTCGCCATTGACCGCCAGCTCAACGTCGAAGTCTTCGAGGGCCAGGCGATCCGAGAGGGCGAGCCGCAGTGCCGCATCATCCTCTACGAGCAGAATCCGACGTCCACCTGGTTGACTCGTGGTCATTTCTTATCCGGTGCCATCGGAGAGCCGGCGGTTGTCACCGGCAGGTAGACCGAGAACTTGCTGCCCTTCCCCAGATCGCTGGTCACGTCAACCCTGCCACCATGTGCCTCGATGACTTCCCTGACCAGACTCAGGCCGAGACCGGATCCTTCCACCTGGCTTTCGCGGGCAGCCCGTCCCCTGTAGAAAGGCTCGAAAATCTGAGAGATTTCAGCTTTTTCGATTCCCCGTCCTCGATCCTCAACACAGAAT
The DNA here is from genome assembly GCA_964584435.1 of uncultured Solibacteraceae bacterium. Taxonomy (GTDB): domain Bacteria; phylum Acidobacteriota; class Terriglobia; order 20CM-2-55-15; family 20CM-2-55-15; genus CAZOZZ01. The sequence goes on from CAZOZZ010000030.1 coordinate 8,081, forward strand.
TCGACCTCCGGACCGTTCGGCCCCTCAGGACTCGACAGTCTCGTCGACACCTCGATCTCTTCGTTCTCACCACTGAATTTCAACGCGTTCGAAACGAGGTTTCGTACGACGGAAGTGAGCGCCTGGCTGTCGCCGAGAACGGGCGGCAGGTCCGCGGCAATGTTCCGCTTGATCTGGAGTCTCTCCGTTGACGAACTGTCCAGCACGTCGATCCCGCTGGCCACTATTGAACCAACGTCAACGGGTTTCAGGTCATAGTGGTATCGGCCCGTGCGAATCGCGGAAAAGTGCAGCACGCCCTCTACCATGTTGGCGAGCCGATGGCTCTCCCGGTTGATCGATCTTCCGTAGTCCGCGACGCGTTCGACATCCTGGACAACCCCATCCGCCAGGTTCTGGCTCAGCGATGAGATGCCGGTTATCGGGGTTCGTAGTTCGTGGGAGACGCCTGCCACGAACTCCATTTGTCTGTCAGCGAGCCGTTCGGCCCGCCGCGTCGCAACGCCAAGAACAAGAATGCTGGCCGAGAGCACGGCGAGAACACCAAAACTGAGCGACAGGTTGCGCTGGCGCGACTGGCCAACCGCAGCCGCTAGAGAGCCGGCGCGGTGTTTGACGACGACGGACCAGTCCAGCCCCGTGCCACCTCCCCGGAATCTCTCGTCAGCAAGGCTTCGACGAAGATCGGGCGAATCGACGTCCGCACGCAACAATGCGCTATTGGTCGCATAGATGGGGATTGCATCGTGTGCGGCGTCAACGAGCCAGATGTCGTACTCCCGTTCGTCTTCAGGCCCAAAATACTCCTGAACCATAAAAGGGATAAACTGCTCCACGAGAACGTCACGCCGCAGGACAGCGATTGCCCAACCTGGTCGCCTCAGCTGCTCCTGGGGTACTACGAATGCAATCAGTTCATCATTCAGCGGTTCGCTAAAGGCTGGGGCTATGCGGGAACTCCCCCTTCGGACCTCCGGCCGCTCGACGTTGCCTAGCGTCCCTCGCAACCCCCTCAACAGGGCGGGCCATTCTGCTGGGCTGAATCGACCTTCTTCGAGATCTACACGCTGTATACGGAGCGCTGTCGATCCGGCGACGGTTGTCTCCGCGTCGGCCTCATCGCTGACCCAATAGGCCTCAGCAAGCAGGGAGGGAAACTCGAAAGACTCAGCCCACTCCCCATACTCCTGAATGATCTCGTCCTCCACTCCCCGAGAACGTCGGGCATGAAAGGTAAGTCGGAGTTCTTCGAATTCTCGCGCAAAGTCGCGAACGAACCTGCCGGTCGAAGCCCGGAGCGTGCGTTCCATCTGCTGCCGCTCGAATTCACTGAGTTCGCCGACCCAGCGGTGCTGTAGGACGGCAAGGACGCCAAGCAGCACGGTCATCAGTGCCGCCAGGAATAGAGTTCGCCTAGATGTCCAGATGGCCATAGGATCAGTCCGCAGATAAAGAAGAAACCGTGCGGATACAGCTTAGCAGTCCGGAGAACAGGGTATGCAACAGGAATGTTACGGAGTCGTAAAGAACAAGTAACAATCCGCCAACCTCGTGGAAGGTCATCCTGACAGTGCAGGATTGTAATCCGGCAACAAAGCTATAGAGCCGTTACGTCGTTGTTACATATAGTTTACAAGGCTTTGGCCCCGAGCCAGGGATGAAGCCTGTAGAATGCTTGGGATGGAACCCCGACAGTCCAAATCATTTTCTCGGAGGCGCCATCGTAATTGGTGGGCCCTGACACTCAGCATCCTATTGTCCAGTGTGTCGGTCCTCGGCGCCGAAGAGATTCTCACTCCACAGAATGCCCGTCTTTCCGGCAGGGTCACCGATGAGACCGGTGCGGTGATGCAGTCGGTAGACGTCCAGGTGTTCGAGGGTGACGCTACAGAGCCAATCGCCGTGACGACGACGGACGACGAGGGTCAGTTCGCCATCGAACTCCCCATCGGCGAGTACCGTATGGAGGTGGCGGCTCCGGCGTTTGCGACGTTTATCGAAACGGTCCGGATTGGAGCCGGAATGGAACCGTTGCCGGTCACCCTCGCATTGGCCATTGTACGGGAAGAGATCGAGGTGGATACCGAACGCGAAGTGTTGTCGGTTGCCGACACGTCGATGAGCCTGACCTCCCAGCGGCTCTCGGGCGACGAACTGCTGGACTTGCCGGACAACGAAGAGGACCTGGCGATGTATCTCCTGATGCTTGCCGGAGCGGATACGACGGGCGATCTGGAACTGGACGTTCTTAACAGTTTTATCATCGACGGCTTCGATAACGGCAGGCTACCGGGCCTCGATCAGATCGCACAGATCATCGTTGATCCGAACTCGATGAGCGCCGATGGTGGAGGGCCGCGCATCGAAATCATAACTCGTCCGGGGACGGGGCGCTGGCGGCGGTCGGTGGATTTCAGCTTTGCCGATGAATCGCTGAATGCACTCACACCCGGTGAACGCACGAAGGCTCCAAGACAGACGCGCAACCTCAACATCGAGTTCGGCGGCCCGATCATCCCCAACTTTCTGGAGATGGATTTCGAGCTCGCCAATCGCAGCGATGAACGAGCCGCCAATTCCCTTCGCGCAATCACCCCGGACGGGAGCTTCTTCGAAGGCGTGGTTCGGCCGCAGCTCCAACGCTCGATCGAAATTGAGGGCGAGGTAGAACTCAGCGAAAAGCACAGCCTGGATGTCGGATTCGAATACCAGAGAGGCCGTACGGATAACAGCGGCGTCGGAGGGTTCAGCCTGCCCGAACGCGGTTCCGACGACAAGAATCGGGAGTGGTCCCTCGAGATCAGCGAGCGGTCGTTCGGGGACAACCACACCAACGACATTCAATTCCAGATCGGCAAGGAGTACTCCCGGCAGGTGCCCGTGTCCAAAGGGGTGGCCATCAATGTGTCGGATGCTTTCAGGAGCGGCGGCGGGACCAATCGAAACATCGAAGAGGAAACCTTCGTGGGGTTGGAAGATCAGCTGCGTTTCGAACGGGGCGAATGGAACTTCCGTTTCGGCCTGGAGGGGACCTACCGGAGAAACAACAGCACTTCCGAGAACAATTACAACGGCACGTTCGAGTTCGCCAGCCTGCACGATTATTGCGACGCCACGAACTTTGCGGGTATCAACTGTCAGGAGACCGCGGCGATCGTTGCGGCTGCCGAAGCCCAGGGGATCGCACCGGTTTATCAAGATGCCCGGGGACGAGAGGTTCGGATTACAGGCGCGCCGACCACGTTTTCACAGAGGTCCGGTAACACCAAGTTCGACATCAGCCGGGTGGCCCTGGAGACGTACTTCCAGGCCGATCGCGCTTTCGGCGACCGGGCGAGCCTTCGCCTCGGCGTGAGATATGAGGCGGCCAACCAGTCGGTGGATTATCTGAGAGCCAACCCGACGGTGAACGTGTCGTACAAGATCCTGGAAAAGACGATCCTGAGCTTCGGGTCGCAGGTTAACTTCCGTGATTTCCGTAGCTATGAGCAGCTTCTTCGGAACGACGGCTCCGTGTACCAGAAGCAACTATCGATCTCCTCGCCGTCCTTCCCGGATCCGTTTGTCGACGGCGCCGGGATCGTCGATCCGGAGAGCACGTCCCTGTTCGTCCTGGATCCGGATTACCAGACGCCCTACACCATCTCGCCCCAGATCAACCTCAACCAGGAGTTGCCGGCCAGCATGCGGGTCACCGTTTCCTACAGCATGAACTTCGGCATCCACCAGCAACGCACAAGGAACATCAACGCTCCATTCCCCGGCACGCCGCTCCCGGTCGAGATTCTGGATCTACCCCGTAGCGAGCAACGAGCGGTAGCGGACCGGTTGCGACCGTTCTACCCACGGGTCGGAAACATCAGCCAGATCGAATCGACCGGAAGGTCCCAGAGTCGGACCCTAAGGGTGCGCTTCCAGAGACGGCGGCAGGTGGAACTTCTTGGATTACGCTTTTCCGGTAACTTCGACTACACCTACCGGTCGACGGACGACGACAATGATTTCGCCAACCCGTACGTCCGCCAGTGGGGCCGCAGCCGGAGAGCTCACGAAGCCCGATCTCAGTTCTCGATGCGCCTGCCCGAAACCGGCGGAATCGGAAACCGCTTCCTGAAGGCAATTGCCGGAGCCACCTACAGCGGCACGAACCTCAACTTCAACCTTCGCGCAAACACCGGCAGGCTCTACAGCATTCGGAGCGGAGTCGATCTGAACGGTGATCAGTCCACTCGCGACCGGCCCGCCGGAGTCGACCGCAACTCTCTAACGGGGCCCGGATTCTGGAACGTCGACATGACCCTCACGAAGGATATCCGGGTAGGCGGTGGCACTGCCCGGGGAGGCAGAAACAACCTCGGCCAGGGACGCGGACGGGGGGGGCGGGGCGGCGGCTTCGGCGGCCAGGCCGGTGAAACCAGACTCCGCTTGAGGGCCCGCTTCGGCAATCTCTTCAATCACAGCCAACCGCGCAGCTTCAGCGGCGTACTTACCTCTCCATTCTTCGGTCTGCCGACCGGGTTCACCGGCGGCCGCACAATCACGCTTTCGATGAATTTCGATTTCTAGCGGACCGACGGCGATGTAGGTGCGCTCTATGAGCGCATGTCTCCTCTTTTTTCCGAAAGACATGCGGTC
>CAZOZZ010000030.1:12815-23057 GCA_964584435.1 uncultured Solibacteraceae bacterium
ATGCGGTCATAGACCGCACCTACATTTTGGGCCCTCTTTTATCGCCGCCACGGCAGAAGATCGAACTGCTGGACGTACTTGACGATGAACGTGCGGTTGATCGGGCCCATGCCCTCCATACTCTCGGTATCGTTGTAGACGACAAACAGTCCCGTACCCGCCGTCCACAACCAGTGGAACCGCACGTTCATAGACAAGCGCTGGCTCCGGTCGTTGAACTGAATCAGGCTCTGGGCGAAGATCGACGGCGTGAAGTTGTACGTCACCCGCATTCTCGCCAGATTCGTCTTGAACGAGCCCGCCGGCAATTCGATCGAGCGGTAGGTCCACTGCGCATCCAGTGCGAACGTACCACCCTGTCGGACGATCGTCTGGAATGTATGGCTGTTCTGATTGCCGTTCAAGAACCGGCCGACATCCCATTGATGGCGACCGAACAGCCATTTCCTCCGGTCGGAATTGGCACGCCACGTGAGGCGGTAGCCCCCATGATCACCCGGTGGGACGACGATTCCCGGGGAGATTTCAAACGGCTCGTCCAGCCCTTCCCAACTGCCGTTGAGTGCGGCGCTCAGGAAAATGCCGTTCTCCCAGTCCCAATGATTGTCGACGTGGAGGTCGGCGCTCTGCATGCCCTGGCCGTCCAGACCGTCGTAGCGCGTGTAGTTGACGTGGGGCAGGAACTCCCGGAATCCCCAGCCGAGGATCTTCTCCTGGCGCATCGTCTCCTGCCAGCGGAAGTACCAGCGTTTGTACCCGAGCGTGTTCTGAAGGTAGCCGACCTCGGGATTGAAATCCTCGCCGGTCTTGCCGTAGTCGAAGTTGAACTTGGTCTTTCCATTGTCATACTGCGAAGTCATATTCCAGGCATAGTCGCGCCCGGCGAGGCCCGGCGTTTCCGTTCTCGACGCCACCCCGCCGATGGAGACCTGTTCGCCGATGCCAAGCCTGCCGTCCAGGCCCCACGTACGGTTCCAATCGTCGCTTCCCGCAAACTGGCCGGTCGCGCTACGGTTGATAAAAATCGCCCCGAGACCGGAACGGTTCGGCAAGTCGCGACTCACGCGCAACGTGGTGAAGTTGTCCCCGGGGTTTCGTCCGCCGGCTGCGGTTGGAACGTCGTCTGTCTGAATGTTCAACACTCCGATGTTATAGCCTCCGGCCTTGCCGCTCAGACGGGCGCCTGCCTTAATGGGCACGAGGTTGCCCCTCTCATCGAGACCGATGCGTCGGCTGAAGAACAGGTCGACGTCACCGCTTCCGCCGAATCCCCCACCGCTGGCGCCGACCGCAAAGAGCTGCGAGTTTTCTAGAAAGAACGGTCGTCGTTCCGGAAACCGAATGTTAAAGCGCGTGAGGTTGATCTGCTGGGTGTCGACCTCGACCTGGGCAAAATCCGTGTTGTAGGTCAAGTCCAGGTTCAGGCCTCCGGTGATGCTGACCTTGCCATCCATTCCCCAGTCACCGTCAAAATCGGTGTCCGCACTCGAGGAAAAATTGCGGGCGGCTGACGAGACCACGTACGGCAAGACCTTGAGACTTCTCTGTGTCGGAAGTTCGAGGCCTCCCAACTCTCCCGCGGACGACAAGCGTGACAAGTTGAACTGTCGCGGCAAGGGAGCCCAGTAGGTCCTCTCCCGCCGCCTCTGAATGTTGCGCGTAAAGTTCAGGCCCCACACTTGAGGAGGGGGTCCGTAGCGGAGCGTGCTCAGAGGGATTCTGAACTCCGCCGTCCACATGCCCTCGCCAGGCTGACACATGACTTCCCAGCTTCCGTCCCAGCTCGAGCTCGGATTCCCTTGATTCCGTACCTGACCGTCATACTGAATTCCGGAAGCGTTCGTGCCAAACGCAAATCCGTTCTGCTCGTCCTGAAACGTATCGAAGATGATCTGAAAGGAGTCCTGGTTCCCCAGACCGGCATCGCGGCTTGTGTCGGTGACCACGATCTGTGACGTGTCGGAGTCATGGAGCCAAACTCCGATGTAGAGCGCCGTGTCGTCGTAGAGTATGCGGACCTCGGTCTCCTCGCTGGCGGGCGCACCTTCCTGAGGATCAGCCTGGACAAAGCCACTCAGGGGCGGGGCGAACTCCCACAACTCTTCGTCAAGATACCCATCGATGACGGGCGCTTCAACCACCTGTACCGCGCTGGCGACTGGCCGAGGAAGGGCAGAAATGCCGAAACCGGCGGGGGCAACCACCTCCTGCCCCAGGGCAGTTCCCACCATTGAAAAACCCAGAACTACGGTCCAGACGAGCGGCGCGCGTTTGACATAAGATAGACCCATATATAAATCCATCACACTACTGTAGAGAGGACGTGTTTCGGAGTCAATTCAACCGTCACTTGGGAAGGTGACGGCCAACCCTCAACGAGCGGCGAGACTGCCTTACCGAAGCAGCACCTTTCGTTCCATGGATTTCCTCCGCGTCGAGAAGCCGGAAAGTAGGTGCAAGGCTATAATTTGCAGTGCGTTAGGACCGGAAGTGAGGAAGCTCCAGGCAAAGGGAAGGCGCAGGCACTTCCTGGTCCAAGCCGTCTAACCTTCTGCTGGCCTGTCCACTTCATCGTGTTCCATGCAGGCCTGGCAAGATTCGGAATCCAACCCCATCGGATCGTCATTTATGGGGATTGGGTCCGTGGAAGCCAGTGTCTGGAAGGGCGGCAGGTCCAGAACTGCACGCTCACTTCCAGCGAAGACTCGAAGAAAGTTTCCGAAATCTGCATAGAAACCCGTCTTGGCCTTACGGGTCACCACGGCGCCAAAGGCTGGAAGCCACCAGCCCAAGTGGTCGCCGAAGAACTTTCTCTGCGCTTCACGAGATACCTCGACACGTTCCGCTCCAAGTCCCCCCCGGCGAGCATAGACTTCTCTCTCGAGAAGCACGGCCATGAATTCGGTTTCCATCGAGACGTGATCGATTCGTTCGTGAGTATCGCTCGCCCTTCCGAGCCCAAAAGCTTTGTAAAAACCGGCGATGTCGGCCAGTTGGTGGCCGCGATGATTGATTTCGCGATTTCGGATGTATTCGATCTCGTAAGGAGGACACTCCTTGCTGAGGCCGTGACCGAACATCCCCAGGTGGCCGTCCCTGGCTGCATCAGCACAGCCGGTCACGAAATCGGACGAGATACACGACGGGTCCAGCTCACCCGGGCCAAGCGTGGCCGGATGAAACGTTGGATCCTCGGCGATCAGGTCGAGAGCGCTCCGGACCACGGTCTGAAACCCTGGGTCGGCCAGGTTCCGAACAACCGCCTCGTCTGGCCGGGTGGTCGCGCGGGAAATGAAGAGGTAGAGCTGACGGCGTGCGAGGTCTCCCGCCAGGTCGAGTTCGGTGTATGGTTCTCGGCTAGTCTGCATATCAAATCGAATTCGGGTGTTGTGCGTTCCGTTCATAGGTCGGCTCGTCCACGGTCACCCGGATGACTTCACGGTTCGACCGGTTGTAGCCGATGACCGTGTCGTTGAAAACCTCCAGAAGTTTCTTTTCCCCCGATCGCATCGTTACTTCCCGCTCGTAGATCTTTTCTCCCTCCACAATGTCGTATCGGAAGATGACCGGCCGGGATGCGCGGAACAGTTGAAGCACCGCTTGAAGCTCCCGGGATGGACACATGTAACGTTCGATTGCGTGCTCTACGCCCGGACCAAACATCTGCTCCAGGTACGCCCGCGGTACCCAGCGTGGCGGAATGTAGTATCCGTTTGGTTCCGTGCCAAACTGCGGGTAGAGGGGGAGGGCCACCTTTTCCCGCTGGACCAGGAAATAAAGCGGATTGTTGGTTTCCTCCGCCCACGTTCCGTCCTGGTTCCTGTTGATGAGCCCCTGCAGTCGGATCTTGCCGACGCAGGCGCTCATACATCTTGATTCGATCGGTTCCGCATCCGGGGTGATCGTCTGGTCTTCTCCTTCGATCCGCGGATAGCAGGCGATGCACTTTTCGCTGACTTTCGCCGTAGGCCGGTAAAGCGATTTCTTATAGGGACACGCCTCGACGCACTTGCGGTATCCACGGCACCGGGATTGATCGATCAGGACGATACCGTCTTCGGGCCGTTTGTAGATCGCGCTTCTCGGACAGGCTGCCACGCATGCCGGGTACGTACAGTGATTGCAGATCCGTTGCAGGTAAAAGAACCAGATCTTGTGTTCCGGTAAGCTGGCGGTCTTTCCGTATTCCCCGGGTTTCCAGCTTTCTCCAGTGCCGGTATCCTCGAAGATGTTCGGAGCACGCCACTCTTTGTCCGTGGGCATGTACCCCAGCACGCGGTCCTGGTTGGCGGCATCGGGCGTGCGTCTTGCCTCAAAGACCGTCTGGCCGTCAAAAGTCCCGTAAGGCGGTGTTTCGGCATCGTCGCTTGGGGCATCCCAGACTTGCCCGCCGGGATTCGCCCTGTCGAGCATGTCGAGCAACTTGGAATCCCAGAACTGGGGATACCCACCGTATGGTTTCGTTTCGACGTTGTTCCACCACATGTGTTCCTGACCGCTGGAGAACGTCCACGTCGACTTGCATGCCATCGAACAGGTCTGGCAGCCGATGCAGCGGTTGATGTTGAAGACGAAAGCAAACTGATGTCCCGTGTGTGCTTCCTCGTACGGGTATTCCATCTCCCGTCCGATCTGCCAGTTGTAAACCTTGGCCATTAGTAGCCTCCTAACTCCGATTCGTGAGAGCAATCATCCTCATCGAGTTCCGAAACCGAACTCGTGATGGTGAACACAGGGACCTCGGCAACGACCTCGTCGATGAGGTCACGGACGTACGTTTCGCCTTCCGACCGCAGAATCATGTTCATCATCAGGTAGTCTGTTCTCTGGAACAGGGCGAACAGATCGTCACGGCGATACCCGATCTGTGCGAACTCCTCGACCATGCATCGGGCAAGTTGTCGAACCTCGCCGGGTACGGCCACGCCGTTGAGCAGCAGCGGGTCGGTGGCCTCGGCAGGTTTTGATGCGCCTTTTGGATTCATCCTCATCCCCTCCTGCGAACCGTCGTCAGTTGTCCTGACAGGTACGACAGGCTTCGTTCGTCTTCGTTACCGGGCGATCTTCCAGTGGCCGCAGGCTCCCAGATTTCTTCTCCTCCGATGCCGCCGGGCTCAACCTTGGTCAGCCGGATGAGCGTTTCCTTGGGCACGGTGTTCACCGCGTGATTGTCTTCGTCGAACCCGAACACGTACCTCATGGCGGGCGCACTTTTGTGGAACAGCGAATCGGTCTGATGCATCGGCGGAAGCCATCCACGTGTGATCGACTGGTGGGAACCGTACCGGTAAGAGGACTGATACCCGGTGCCTTCGGCCAGAGCCAGCCCGTCGGGCCGGGTTTCATGGGCCGCCACCGTGCGCTCACTGGCCATCCAGCCGGTGTGCTTCATGATCGTGAACTCGTATGGGAGTGCCGGATTGAACTTGACACGAACCTGGCACCGGAACGCCTTATATCTCGGGTCGTCTGCCGACCAGCCAACGTATGGCCGATCCGCCGGATTCGCATCCACCCACACCAGATCGCCATCCTGGAGCCCGATTGCGGTAGCCGCATCCGGGTTGACCTGGATCTGGCGATCGGAAGCGGACGGAAGGCGTCGGTCCATGCGGAGCGGGTCGCCGAAATTGCTCGACCATATCGTATTCCAGTCAACCGTGGACCATGAGGAGTGTGTGGTGTGGCGGCTCTTCGGCGTCGAACAGTAGAAGTTAAAACCGCGCTGCCAGAGAGGATTGGTGGTTCGCCGCACAGCAGGCCAGGACATCTTGACGTTACGCACCTGCCGCTCGTCCGCTCCGATCGCCGAGAGCGGGATACCGTAGCTATTCGGACGGATGTACGGGCTGGTAGATACGATCACGTTCGGCAAGTACGGGGTCGCCTCGACGGCCTCGCGGTGCACGATCAGGTTCTCGCCGTATTCGATCGCTTCGGGCAGGTCGCAATAGGAATGCAAACGCCCCGAGTCGGTGTAGAACGGTACCGAGTCCTTTATCTGTTCCAGGAAGGCGACGCGCGGGTACGAGCGGAACAGGAAGAGTACGATGCCCCGTGCCCCGTACTGGCCATTCTGAATACCCTCGACAGTATAGGGACCGTCGGTACCTCTCGTTGTCGAGCAGTTGTCCAGCACGCGCTGGATATAGACTCTGGCCTTCTTTTCTTTAATGAAACGGAAGTAGTCCGAGAAACGGCCATCCGCGGTCTTCTCCGCCAATGCGTCCGCGACGAGCGAGAAGATCATCCCGTCGTCTTTCGAATCGTAGACGGGGTCGATCCCGTCGCCCCCGTATATCTGGAGGAAGGGGTTCGAGCAAGATCCGACGCATTCCAGATCCTGGGCTTCCACCCAGCTGTTTGCCGGCAGGACAATGTCGGAGTATTCGGCCGAGCCGGTCCACTCCACCTGCTGGTCGACGATCATGTCCACCTTGGGGTTGACGTTGGCGATCAGTTCGTAGGCCCATTTGGCCTGGTTGATCAAGTTGGCGTTGTTGTACCACATCAGTTTGGTCGGTGTGGCCAGGTGCGTCCGACCCGTGAAGACCTTGCGACCCTCTCGCGGCGTATTCACAATCAGTGGTCGATCGCCGGCGCCCCAGTAGGCCACCTCCTCACCTTCTGTGGTCTGTCGCAGATCGGCGGGCGTTATGCGGGCGTTCTCGTCCATGATCGGGTTGAAGGGGTCTTCGTAAATGTAGGTGCCCGCCCCCGGCCCTGACCAGGCAGACGCCTGTAGCAGGGCACCCTTGTAGTTGCCCGCCCACGAGAACACGCCCGCTCCGTGGATACCGATGTTGCCGGTGAGCATCATGGGCAGGTAAGTCGCGCGGTTGTGAAGCGTCGCGTGGAAGTAATGGTTGACTCCTTCACCGACGTGGATGGCAGCCGGCTTGATCGTGGCCAGGTCGTTTGCCAGTTCCCGGATCTTGTCTGCCGGTGCACTCGAGATTTCTTCGGCCATTTCCGGCGTGTATTCGTCGAGGTGAATCCGGTACATTTCCAGGATCGGCATCACTTCGACCGTTTTCCCGTCCAGCGTTTCAACCGTAAACCGGCCGTCGATGGCCGGATCGAGGTTCAGGTTTGTTCCGATGTCTTCGCGACCGATCGCCTGAAACGTCTCGGAGGCGAGATCGTAGACCACAAAATCCCCGATCCGTGCCCTCTGTTCTTCGGTCAGACCCTGCTGGCTGAACGACACCGACAACTCCCGCAACTGGTAGTCCGGGAAAACCTCTTCGGGACGGAGGCGTTTGAGCGTGTCGGTGCGAACCAGCAAAGGAAAGTCGGTGAAACGTTTGACAAAAGGTTCGTCGTAGAGCTTCTCGTCGATCAAGATCCGGGTCACGGCAAGAAAGACAGCGGTGTCACTCAGACCCGGCCGGATGCTGATCCACTCGTCGGCCTTGGTTGTTTGCGGGCCGTATTCAGGTGTGATCATCCAGATCTTGGCCCCCCGTTCCATACCCTCGATGAACCAGTGGGAGTCCGGCATCTTATTCTCGACCAGGTTCTTTCCGACGTGGATCTGGAGACGGGAAAACCGGAAATCGTTGAAGTCCATGTCCGAGTTCTGCAGCCCGTGAACGAACGGTTGACCCGGTGCCTGATCTCCGCGCCACGTGTATTCGCTCCACTGCTTGGCGCCACGAGCTTCCTCAGGTTCCACATCGCGGACGTGAGCGTCGAGTAGTCCCATCAAATTGGCAAACCTGAAAAGCCCGAACTTGCCGACCAAGCCGTGAATCGGAAGGCTGGAGCCGATCTTCATCGTCCGGGTTCCGGCCTCCTCCCACTTGTCGAGCATCTCTTCCGGGTAGCCGTCCTCTTCGATCAGACGGCGACGACCTTCTTCGCCGCTGTAGGTATCGGCGATGGCCATCAATCCGTCTGCCGCGTAACTAGCTGCTTCTTCCCAGGACATAGCGACGAAAGTGTCGTTGCCCCGGTCATCGAATCGATAGCGAGTGCGCAGGGACGGATCGTCGCTCAACGATGGGAAACCATCGTCCGCCCATTCCTTCCAACCTGCCCGAACGACCGGACCTTTAAGGCGGGACGGACCATAGATGCGTCGCTGGAAAGTGAAGCCTTTCGGGCAACCACGCGGATTCCAACTCACCGATGCCTTGTTGCCGTATAGATCGCCGGTTTCCTGGTAGTCGTAGTTCTGTTCCATCCGAACGATGGTGCCGTTGCGAACGAACGCCCGCATGCGGCACATATGCGTATCGTTCGGTGCACATACCCATACGAAGGAGCGATCATAGCTGTACTGGTCGCGGTAGGTTTGCTCCCAATCACGGTCCGGGTAGCCACCCAGGGGGTTATCCACGGCCACGACGCTATCGAGCAGACGCGTCCCACCTAAGAACTCGTCCGCCAGGTAACCAGAGAGTGCATTCGTCAGGTACGCAGTTGCTCCGGTTGCAAGACCTGTGGCCACCAGGAATGTACGACGACTGATCGTCGAACGCTCTTCTTTGCTTTCTTCCCCACTCATTGCGGCCTCCTCTGACTGACTGCTACAGGCGCTGTCCCCGGCGACAGCATTAACCACTGGGAAACGAGTTTCGTGCCGTCACGGTCCCCACTGTTCCCATCCCAGATCGCAAAGGCGACGGGTACTGTAGGTTCGGTGAAATCGACCTCACGTGAACTGTCGGCAGGCTGGATGTTCGTGGAAAGGAGCACGCGGTAGGTTCCGTCCCTCCACCGGCCGTTTCCGTCAATGCGCTGCGAAGTCAGAGGTCTCGCCGTAAGCGTCCCGTGGCCTTCAGCGTTCAGCGTGTGCGCGGGTCCAGGGGCCTCTGCCAGGACATTTCCTGTGTCACCAGTGGTGCTGAAATCGGGAAACGGGTAGATGTCTTTGATCATGTTCGGGTAAGCGTCGGAACGTTTGGCCGGGGATCCAATATCCAGGGCCAACTGCCGGTCTGCTCGCCAATGCCACAATTCGACGAGCCCTTCCGTCTCCTGATCGCCCATCGCGATGAACGGCAGGCGTTCGGTGAGACCAAACTGCACCGCGAAGCCGTCGGAGAAGGTTTGCTCCCGGTCGACCGTGGCGTCCTCGCTCGGATCGTCCCATTCGGCCAGAATGGCGATGCGGCCATCGACCCGCGCCGCCCACACCCGGACGAACAGCGGATAGTCGTTGCGATACCAGAGAGGGCGTAGATAGACACGGTGGGGTTCAAGCCCATCCCACGCCTCCGAATCGGGATCCGTGAGAACCGTCGGGTCGTCCACAGCGACGACTTCGAGCGGACCCGGATCGCCGGCGATCGGCGCCGGCCGATCGTTCGCTGCAAACCCAAAGTTGAAATACACGAGCGCGTAGGCAAGCTCTTCGGTTGTGGCCCCCAACTCGGCAAGAATCTGTTCTGTCTGGAGTGCCTGTTGATAAGACGGCATCGGCGTACCGGACATGCCGGTCAGAAATGTCCGATAGAGGTTTTCGGGCCGACCGCCACTCTTGTAAATGCCGTGGCCGAAGTCGGCGGCCGGAAACGGGTCACCCGAGGTGTCGACCAGAGTCGGTGCGGCTGGGCCATCTCCACGCCCTTCCGGTCCATGACACTGGGCACAACCAAGCTTCTCGTAGGTCAACCGACCCAGTTCGAGGAGTTCGGGCGTCGGCTCCGGGGCTGCCGGGACATTCAAGAGGACGTCTTCGGTGATCGGCTGAGCGTTTTCATAGCCCGGGGTGAGGTCCTTAACGTAGTCCACGACGGCCCTGCGGTCTTCCTCAGAAAGGACCTCGGCGAAGGCAAACATCGCGGTGCCGGGCATGCCCTGGCTGATCGTCGTCAGGAGGTCTTCGTCGGTGGGCATGACCCCATCCGGCGTGGATCGCAGTTTGAATTCAGATCTCAGGAAATTGCGAGGTTTGGGGAAAAGAAGGTAAGCCGCGGTGCCTTGACCGTCCCCATTCTCGCCGTGGCAGGTCGCACAGTTTTCGTTGAAAACTTCCTTGCCGCGTGTCAGTGGGTTCGACCCGCCCTCCGGCGACGGGGACGTAGTACAACCTGAAATCCCAGTTAACAACGACAGCGAAATCGTGAGTACGAGACGAGCGTGCATGGAACCTCCAAACGCAATCCGAAGTCCGGTATTGAGTAGGGGCCAGTCTCGGGCGGGATTTGGAAGGCTTCAATCTTGCGACGCGTGTATGCTACGAAGTGTATACATAATTACGAAGCGTACACGTTTGGCAGAAGAATACACTGC
>CAZOZZ010000030.1:23157-32639 GCA_964584435.1 uncultured Solibacteraceae bacterium
CAAAATGAAACAGGGAGGGTACGACGTGGATCACAGTCCGAAGTGATAGGCGAACACCAGTCTAAACTGTCCATCGTTTCCAGACGGATCCAGGTCTTCGGAGAGCCGAAACGCGTTCGAAGGCAGATGAATCGGGGCTATCCGCCCCCACCACTCCATTCTCAATTGACCAGCCGGTTGTATCGCCTCAGGATGTCCTGAAGCCGGTCGTGTGGCAGCGCCTCGGATCGGTTTCCGTCTCTTCCGACCATGGTCTCGGCCGCGACCAACGCGTTGATAATCGCCTCCTCGGTCGCCTCGACGGTGGCGACAAAGAGACGGCTGATCTCGAAGTTGCTGACGAAACTGACGTCCGCTGTTGGACGTCCCCGTGCCGCACCGGGATTGGCGGTCGAGAAAGCGATGAAGATGTCACCCGAACCGTTCGAGGAAATTCCACCCGTTCGGGCAACGCCCAGCGACGCACGACGGGCAATTCTCTTGAGTTGGTGAGGAAGCAGCGGCGCATCGGTGGCGACGACGATGATGATTGAACCTCGGCCGCCCTCTTCCATCTCCCCGAGTGCGATATCACCCTCCTCCCGGATGATTCGGCCGACAGGGACTCCGGCGATAGTCGCGACTCCGGCCCCGAAGTTCGCCTGTACCAGAACGCCCACCGTGTAGTTATCCGTTCCCAATCCACTCCGGGACGAAGTGCCGATGCCGCACTTGAATCCGAGGCAGCGCATGGCAGTTCCGCCGCCCACGTTTCCTTCGGGCACAGGTCCGGATGAAGCAGTGTCCAAGGCCGAGACAACGTGCTCCGCCTTGACGTGGAAGCCGTTGATGTCGTTCAGGGCGCCGTCGTAGGTCTCACCGACAACCGGGAGCGAGAAGTTCTGGAATGTCGTGCCGTTCTCGACCTGCCAGGCGATTATTGAATCGCGAACGACACCGACGCTGTGCGTGTTAGTGATCGCGATCGGTCCCTCCAGAAAACCGGACTCCTCCACCCATGTCGTGCCGGTCATTTCGCCGTTGCCATTGAGGGCAAACCACCCGGCGAAGACGGGATCGCCCGGGTCGTCACCGCGCGGCAGGATGGCCGTGACGCCGGTGCGGACCGGGCCTTCGCCCACTCGGAGGGGGCCCTCACCGGCAATCAACGTCGTATGGCCGACCCGAACTCCGGCAACGTCGGTAATGGCATTGAGCGGTCCGGGCACGCCGTCGAAGGGTACACCGAGGTCCCTGGCCCGGGGCTTTTCCTGTGCGATGGCCGGTGAGGCGAGAAGCGATGAGAGCACGAAGAGAATCGTAAACCGAAAAAACAGGCGTGAGATGGATGGTCCCATCGGTTCCTCCTTGCATGTGGGAATCGGAAGACTCCCCCATCATCTGAAAGTTACTGCCGACAACACTTCTTGAACTTCTGCCCGCTCCCGCACGGGCACGGCGAGTTTCGGCCAAACTTCGGCCGCCCCCGCTTCAACTCGCTACGCCACCGCACCGTGCGCGACCGCATATCCTGATTGAACACACGCTCGAGCGCAGCGTAGAGCTCGGGGTGCTTGCGTTCCAACACGCCGGGCCGTTCGAAGAAATATTCGCTCATCACGGCGAAGAACTCCGCCTCGTTGGTCAGCGCGTAACGATTGATATCGGACGTCCCCGCTTCGATCTCGGCCATCTTGCGGCGCACAAGTTCAATCCAGGGACCGATTGCCTGCCGATCCAGTCCCACTCCCGGCACGCCGTCGATCACCCCGTCGGACTTGTCCACCAGGTGCGCGAACTCATGAACGCCCACGTTCCGTTTGTCGGTCGCATTACGAAAACCACTTATCAGGTCCGGCTTGGAAAGGATCATCAGCCGGTTCATGCTTCCCGTCCCGACCATCCCGAGGATATTCTGGCCCGCCGTGTCACCGAACTGGAACTCGCCGTCGAACCGGGTCGGGTAGACCAGGACCTCGTTGATCTGGTCCCACTCCCAGTCCGGGAATCCGAAGATTGGGATGATGGCGCTGGCGGCCGCCAGGACGCGCGTCGTCGTGTCGAGCTGCACCCGGACACCGGAAATGGGCTTCTCTCCCAGGAACACCTGTAGCTGACGACGGAAGAGCTGCTTCGCCGCCGGGTCGAGGACTCGAAAGAAGACAACGTCCCGTTGCAAGACCGCTTCCCACTCCCGCGGAAAGGGCTCACCCAGGATTCGGCGCCGGCGGCGAATCTTCCCAGTCTGCCAGGCGTACATCCCAAATGCCGGAGCCAGCGCCAGAAGAAGTCTGGTCCCGACTGAGCTTTCCCCACCGACCAGCAGGAATGCGACGAGCGCTGAGGGCGCAATAGTCAAGATCGCGAAGACGACTGCCCAGAAGCGCGTGCGCCGCTCCCAGTTGGCGAACGGGCCAGGGGCATCGGCCTGATCACAGGCTTCTCGGGCGTCGAGATCACTCATCGCGCTATTCTCACACGAGAGGTGCCAAATCAGATGATCAAGACTGGCTTTTCACCTGTTCGAATTCGTCCTATCTCTCCGACCCAACCCCCGGCACGCCTTTTGGGGCCTTCTCCTCATGCCACCAGAACGGTTCGGCCTGCCGCTCGCGGGGATAGATCTCGTCGAGGGTGTCACCTTCGTACAACCGGCCGTTCTTCATCACGTAACGGATGGAGTTGCTGTTCCGGATGTCCTCGAGCGGGTTGGCATCCAGAACGATCAGGTCGGCAAGCTTCCCGGCCTGGATCGATCCCAGGTCGTTGTCCAGCCCCACGGCGTCGGCGCCCACGTTTGTCGCCAGATGCAGCGCATCGTGCGTAGAAAGGCCCCCGGACTGCACTGCCCATAGTTCCCAGTGATAACCGAGTCCCTGCAGTTGGCCGTGGCTGCCGATGCCCGCACGGCCCCCTTCAGCCACGAGATCGCGAACAAACTCCGCCAGCCCCTTGAAGACGTGCTCCTCGTCCATGAACCAGCCGCCGGGACCCGGGCCGGCACCCTGTCCGCGACGCCGGGTCCTGCGGTCCAGTTCCTCGTGAGGCGTGAAGTGGGCGAGCTTCGAATCATTGTGCGGCTGCTCCCGCGTGTAGAAGTAATTCTCGGCCCATGGACCGCCATATGCCACCAGCAGCGTCGGGGTGTACACCGTCCGTGAGGCCGCGACCAGTTTTGCAAGATCGTTGTAGAGAGGATAAATCGGCAGGGAATGTTCCTGGCCGGGGTACCCATCGATGAATTCGGTCAAGTTCAGCTTCAGGTTGAGCGACCCCTCGGTCGTCGGCATCAGCTCCTGTTCACGAGCCGCCATCAGGATCCATTGACGCTGCTGCCGGTTTCCCGCCACGTACATCTTGATCGTCTTCGTATCGTAGTACTCGCTATAACGCTTCATGATCCGTCGGGCGTGATCCAGATCCTGGACCTGGTCGTTCCAGAACACGCCCGGGCCGGTCGAATAGATGCGGGGACCGAGCATGTTGCCGGCTTCCACGTGATCGCCGTAGGTCAGGACGTCCGTCGTCGCGGTCTGAGGATCGCGAGTCGTCGTTACGCCATAAGCCAGGTTCGCGGCATACATCCAGGCCTGTGACTTGTGAATTTCCCAGTTCGGCCACATGTGCGCGTGGGTGTCCACCAGACCGGGCATGATCGTCTTGCCGGCAACGTCGATGATCCGGGCGCCGTCAGGGACGTCGAGACTTCCTTCAGCACCGACAGCCTCGATTCGATTGTTACGGATGACCACGTCGGCGTTTTCGATGACTTCATCGTCACGCATCGTGATCACACGCGCACCACGAAGGACGGCGACGCCCTCGGGAATGTCGCGGCGAGCTTCGATCCGGATGCGTGTTTCCTGTGGTTCGTACCGCGCCTCGTCTGCATCGTCTGCCTCTTCCGCATCCTCGTCCGCCCCTTCCTCCTCGGCCTCCTCGGCGGCGGCTTGCTCGGCTTCAAACGTATTCGCCTCGCCAAGATCGTAGACAACGTGTGCGTTCCCGATCGACCAGTGGACGCGAAGTCCATCCGGGCTCCACACCGGAAACTGCCCTCCGATCTGTGTCAACTTCCTCGCGGGAAAAGCGGCCTTCTCCGGATCGGAAACCGAAACGGTCGGCGTGTCCCCCCCGACATATGGAACGGTCACCACGTAGAGTTCGTTGTTCACCTCGGCCATGGCCTGTTTGCCGTTCGGACTCATCAGGGTGAGCGAAGCCGGAGGGGGGTCATCGGCGTCAGGCGGCTTCACGCCGGTAATCTTGATATGCTCGCGTTCATCGGTCCCATCCCATCGGATAGAAACAAGACCCTTGCTGGAACTGGAGAGGTGGATCCGATCCGCATCGCTGGTAAAGTGCGGTGCGCTCCTTCCATCGGCCGGTCCGATCAGGGTGGCTTCCCCACCGGTTGCGGGTATCCAGGCCAGTTCCGCCGTGGCTCCGGAAATTCTGGAACCCGTGTTGTCCCGGTAAGCCTGTGAAGTGTCCTGGATGAATACGATCCTTTCGCCGTCGGCCGACCACGCCGGCTGTCGATAAAGTCCCTCAATCTGGGTCAGCCGTTCGGGCGCAGCGGACGTGTTCACAGCAACCCGATAAAGGTGCCCGCCATCTGTCGACCACGTGGAATAGACGAGCGAACCGCCGTCTGGAGCCCAGACCGGCTGTGCTTCGACGACATCCATGTCGGTCAACCGACGCGGAGTCCCGTCCGGATAGTCCATAACGTACAGCCGATCCAGGGAGACGAACGCCAGTCGCTCACCGTCCGGTGACGGGACGGCGTCACGAATCTGCCGTGTCACGAACGTCGGCGCCCTGTCGACCGGATAATCGAAATCCAGTTCGGGACCGATCCCGATGTCGACCGCGGCCGTAAACGGAATCGCGCGTGCCGGGCTGCCATCGACTGGCAGCGCCCAGAGCTTCCCACCGTAGGAGACCACCAGTTCCTCGGAATCGGGAGTGAACGACATTCCGGGCAGCACATCCCGCGTTGCTCGGGACTCCTGATCATCGCGTTGGACCGGGTAGGCCAACCAACGTTCTTCGCCCGTCTCCAGGTTGCGCAGACGCAGGCCCGTTTGGGCGTCGTGCCGCGTTCCATAAACCAACCACTGACCATCCGACGAAAGGGTTGGCCGGAATGCCGAGCCGAACCGGGACGACTTCGTCAGTCGCTTCCCGGAATCGCGGTCATAGACGGCCAACTGGTACTGGGGAAAGATCGCGTTGTACTGCCAGTCACCGGTGCGCTGGGAATACCAGACATAGCGGGCGTCGGGCCCAAAGGCCGGCCCGATGGTCTTCAGATTGTCCGGTTCCTTGACCAGTTGCACGCCTGAGCCACCGTCTTTGTGAAACATCCAGAGCTTGTGATTCCCGGTCCGGACGCCGGCTCGCGACACCACGATGTAGTCCCCATCGGGCGTCCACTCCGGAGACTGGTACCTGTGGCTCTTCGCCTCGGTGACCGCCCGGGTTTCCTCCGTCTCCAGATCGATGATCCAGAGGTTCTCTCCACCATTGCTGTCTGAAGTAAAGACCACCTCGCTTCCGTCCGGGCTGAAGCGGGGCTGGCCGTCAAAGGCCATGCCCTCGGTCAACCGTGTCGCGGAACCTCCGGACATCGGCATCGTGTAGAGGTCGCCCAGCAAATCAAAAACGATCGTTTCCCCGTCCGGGCTGACGTCGACCGACATCCAGGACACCTCGTCTGCCGTGTAGGAAAGACGGCGAGCTTCCTCGATCGGAAGCGGCGGCCCCTCTTCGTCCTGATCGGCCTCAGCCTCCTGGCCGCCGGTTTCCTGCGTAAGGGCCAATACCGGGTCCATGCCGGGACCGGCGAGGAGGAATGCCAGGCTCAGCAAGGCCGGCACGACGATGAAAAGTCTGTAACGGAAGCTCATTGGATCTCTCCACGGATTGATGCTCGGACACGCTACTGCCCGGCTTCCGGGCCCCAGCGCCCGCGATTGTCGTTCTGACTTTGAAAAGGCCCATATGATCTCATACCTCCATTGAAGGAGACAGAGAGGACTTGCCATACAGGATGTTCCGGCAGGATAGCTGCCGACACATGGCGTCTACTTGTCAGGGATTACAATCGGATGCAGTGAAATTTCCCCGTGACAGGACGGAAAGCGGCAAAGGCAGCGGCGTGTGCAGGAAGTAGTCCTGCCATCACGTTCGTCGCCGGGCTCCAGGGCCCGGCAAACTACCGGCATTCGTAAACCTACTGATTCTTTGCCAGGGCTCCCGAAGCAGCCTGGGCGAGGGCCGGCACAGTCCGGCGCAAAATCGTCACCAGTTCCGATTTCCCGAGAGCGAACTTCGTCTTGGCGACTGTCAGTCCGACCAGGGCGAATCCTTTCAGGCCGGAATCCGTCAGTTCCTTTTCCATCGTTGACGTCCTTGATGTGGCGAGAAGTTTGTATTCATAGGCCACAACGTCTGCCTGCGGGTCGCGCTCCAGGATCACGACGACCTCCTTGCCGCCAAAAGCGGTCTTGAAGACCGTCTGCCCGACATATTCGAAGCCTTCGTCACCCGCCTCCTGTAACTCCCGCTGCATCGTTGAGGTTTTGGACGTGGCGAGCAACCGGTATTCGTAACGAGTGTCATTCGGCACCGCCGCTGGTCTGGCCATGACCACGACGGTCTCGTCACCCCCAAATGCAGTTTCGCCACCCATTACCGTCTCGAGCCGAAATCCGAACCTGGACGCCTGGTTCAACTCCTTCTCCATCGTCGAAGTCTTGCTCGTTGCCAGGACACGGTATTCGTATTCGTCGGCGACCGTGTCCTGTGACATCGCTGGTGAAACGTGGAACCCGAGCATTACCATTACAACGCCAATCAGCGCGTGTCTCATGGATCTACCTCCAGGAAAAGAAATCTTAAAGCTCACAAGTTACTTCCTGTTAAGACTTCGACAGCTCCCCCGCGCTTTGGTTAGCCAGGCAGCCTGTGGTGGCCGTCTGCAGGGCCGCACTACGAGCGCCATGGGGCTGGCTGTCAGGCCCGTTTGCAGGCCAGGGATTCAGCTTGGGACGAGCGCCGGCGAGCGGCAAGGCACGGCCAAGAACAACGGCCATTTTGCGAGAAAAAGACGCATATTTCGCGTAGAAATACCGCAAATCTTTCGCGTTGACAGGCACCTATCAAACGGGCATTATTACTTTCGTGGACGGGGTCGACTGACCGCAACCAAGGCGGTTAACGGCACGATGTCCGAGCAGAATGCGGGGCAACTCGCAGGCTGGTCAGGCATTGAAAAAGAACCCAACGATCGAGGGTTTGGCCTGTAACCAACTTGGCGCATTCATGGAAGCCATGGCAAAGTGAATGTAGCGAGAAGTTGGCCCTTTCCCATTTCTACCGCCTTCCGGCACCAACTTTCGCACCTCCCCTCACCGGCTGACGATGATTTTCATTTTTTCGTAGGAAAAAGCTTTACATGGGCCATGTCCGCATAGGATAAGCACTTGAGCAAAATTCCCCCTTGTCATGGAGGACAACAGGATGGATCCGAAGATCGAAGGACTCGAACTACACCTTGAAATCTCAATTGAAGAGCTAGAGCCAAAGATCGCTCCCAGCGACACAGTCTTCCCGTTCATGAAAGTGTTCAATCCCGACGGCGGCGGTGGACACGGCGGCGGTCACGGCAACGGCGGTCACGGCGGCGGTCACGGCAACATCAAGTAGGCTCGCTTAATTTGTGTGTGCGGGCGTCCCTCCGTGGGCGCCTGCCAGGCACCCTGATCGCTTGAAGAGGCTGCTGTCTGTCTCTCCAGCCTGCCGCAGCGGCTTGTGATAAACTCTGGGCATGCTGGCAAGACTGCGACGGCTTCTCGCACAGATCAACGCCTTCCTGACGGATTACTACGATCACTCAGCGGGGTGCTGTTCTGCGGGAGGTCTATCCGTCTCCCAGCTCGAAGGTAAGCACTCCGAACCCAAGCCTCCCCGGAAACCTCACGTCGACGAGACCTGATTCCCGGAATGACGCCGCCCCCTGCCCTCACGATCCGACTACAGAAGTCGTGATGAGCAAGACGCTTCCGCCCCCTCCGATTGACCCACCTCCTCTTCTCCTATAAGATTCGACCGTTTCCATCCAATAGACCGACAGGACAGGAGTAGGGAGAACACATGGGCAAACTGAAGCTGCACTGGCAAATCCTGATAGCCATAGGACTCGCCGCTCTTGCTGGTGTTGTGACCAGCCCGGACACGAGCCTTCTGGGAGTCCCCGTTCTCAGCATTTACGATTTCATGGGAACCATGTTTCTGAATGCGCTCAGGATGCTGATCGTGCCCCTCATCATGTCCTCCATCATCAGCGGCGTTGCCGGACTGGGATCCGGGAGCGATCTGGGACGCCTGGGCATGAAGACGGCCACCTACTACATCGCCACCAGCCTCCTGGCGATCTTCCTGGGCCTGGCGGTCGTCAACATCGTACAGCCCGGCATCGTCGACGGCCGGCCTGCCGGAGAACGGCTTGGCCTTCAGGATGAGTCGGGAGAGCTTGCCGCACGGTTCGAAGGGCGGGGAGCGGGAGATCTGGCCGGTCTGTTCCTGCGGATGGTTCCCACCAACATCGTCTCGGCAGCAGCCGAAGGTCAGATGTTGGGCCTGATCTTCTTCAGCATCCTGTTCGGCTACTTCGTTAATCACATCCACACGGATTTTTCGGAAACCATGCAACGTTTCGCAAACGGTGTTTTTGAAACGATGATGCGCATTACTCTGTGGGTGATGGTTTTCACGCCGTTCGGCGTTTTTGGCCTGGTCGCCGAGGAGGTCACTCAAACGGGCTTCGAGGCATTCCGGCCGTTGATGACGTTCTTCTTTACAGCATTGTTCAGCCTGCTTGGACATACTTTGATCACCCTCCCGCTGCTGCTCTATTTCGTTGGCGGGGTCAACCCCTGGCGCCACTATCGCGCCATGTCGGCCGCGATGCTCACCGCCTTTTCGACGGCATCCTCCTCGGCGACGCTTCCATTGACAATGGAATGCGTCGAAAAAAAGGCAGGTGTGTCGAACCGGATTACGAGCTTTGTCCTGCCGCTTGGAGCGACTGTCAACATGGACGGGACGGCGCTCTATGAATGTGTCGCCGCGATGTTCATCGCCCAGGCTTACGGACTCGAACTCGGCTTCGTAACACAGTTCACGGTTGTGTTCGTGGCCCTGATCACGTCGATCGGCGTCGCGGGCATCCCCGCGGCCAGCCTCGTCGCGATCACGATCATTCTGACTTCCATCGGACTGCCGGTAGAAGCCATAGGGTTGATCCTGGTGACCGACCGTTTGCTGGACATGGTGCGAACGTCGATCAACGTCTTCAGCGACTCCTGCGGAGCCGTGATCATCGGAACGACCGAGGGGGAAACAGAGATCCTCATGGATCCTGCCGGGGGGGTTGGGGCCTAGGAGTCTGCGCGGCAGAAGGACCGGAATTGGACGGTAATAGATTGAAGATA
>CAZOZZ010000031.1:0-31626 GCA_964584435.1 uncultured Solibacteraceae bacterium
ACCGTCTCTTAGCAGATCGGCTCTTCTGTCCGAATTACTCTGACGACGTACAGGTCGCACTGCTGTCTCTGTCATCAGCCGCGACGAGGAACACACCGCCGCCGATAATCGCAATCAAGACCCAGAACGCCATCCTGCGGCGTGTCAGCATCCATGATTCCCACAACATTGCCATCGCTGGTGTTCTCATGCCCTACACCGCCTCCTGGCCGGTCCGGCCACGTCCAACCCGGGCAACGAATATCTCCTCAAACGTTGCGTCGCGGGACTGGACGACCGCTCCCCCCAGACGGGCCACCGATTCGTGAACCCGATCTACAGCGCCGTCGTGGATGACGCTCCAGGAGCGGCCGCCGCCTTCGATCGACAGAGCGCCGTCAATTCTGGGCGCCTGGTCAAGCCGCTCCTCAAACCGGACACTCATCCGTTGATGGGAATGACAAATGGACTCCAGCGTCCCGCCCAGCGCAACCTGGCCCTCGTGGATCATCGTCACATGGTCCGACATCCGCTCCACCTCCTCGAGCAGATGCGACGAGAAGATCACGGTCCGACCGTCATCGGCGACCGTCCGAACGATCGCGTCGAGAATGTCCTTGCGCACCACCGCATCCAAACCTGAAGAAGGCTCGTCCAGAATCAACAGCTCTGGACGATGAGCGACCGCCGCCACGAGACCTGCCTGCGCGCGCATCCCTCTGGAGAGTTCTCTGATCGTTTTTGAAGTGTCCAGGTTGAACGTAGCGAGCAGCTCCCTCGCGTAGGCCATGTCCCAATTCGGGTGGTACGCCTCTGTGTACCGCATCAGTTCGTCGACGCGCATCCATTCGGGCAGCTCCCGCTCCTCGGAGAGATATCCGACGCGCCGGAGTACCTCTACCGGATCGCGCACGGGATCCAGACCGAAGACACGCACAGAACCCGATTTGGCTCGGAGCAGTCCCAGGAGATGTTTGATGAGCGTCGTCTTTCCGGCGCCGTTCGCCCCGACGACTCCGTACACACGACCTTCTGAGGCCGTAAAACTCACGTCATCCAGGGCGGCGCGTTGCCCATACCGGCGTGAAAGCCCGCTGACGTCAACCACATTCTCTATCATCCCTCTTCTCCCTGTTCGTCTTCTCCCGCCATCGCGGCCTGCCTCCGGCGAAACACGTCCAAGACTTCCTCGGAGGAAAAATCCAACTGATGCGCCTCAGCCAAAAGCGCGTCCACCCGTTGCTCTATTATTCGGTTCCTCTCCCGCCTCGCCAGTGGAGACGGTCCACCATCGGAAACGTATGTGCCCGCCCCGCGACGCTTCCTGACGATGCCTGCCGACTCCAACTCGTCGTACGCCTTCACGATCGTATTCGGCGTCACCTTGAGCTTCAGCGCCAGGGTCCGTATCGGAGGAATCTCCTCCCCAGGCTCCAAAATCCCAGACGCGACCATGTATCGGATCTGGTTGGCAATTTGCCGGTAGATAGGGACGCCATCGGCGACGCTGATCGTGATATCCATAAAATCGGGCTTTGTCCGTAGTTCCAGTGTACCCGTACACTGATACACTTCTCGACGAGTGTCAAGGCTAAGCTCGTACGCACCCTGATGACGGTTTCATTGCGCCACGTTCCAGC
The DNA here is from genome assembly GCA_964584435.1 of uncultured Solibacteraceae bacterium. Taxonomy (GTDB): domain Bacteria; phylum Acidobacteriota; class Terriglobia; order 20CM-2-55-15; family 20CM-2-55-15; genus CAZOZZ01. Next base: position 1,620 of record CAZOZZ010000031.1, read on the forward strand.
TTCTCGTATCCTCTTTCCGAAGTTCCTTCGATGAGAGGTGTGATCATGTTGCATTCAAACCGACTGGCGTTGGCGGCGAGCTTCGCCTTGATCCTGGTGTCTTTCACTAGCCTTGATGGGTTCACGCAGGCCCTACCGAATCCATATCGTGCCGTTGATGACTGGACCACATTGCCCGACGGAAGGCAGATGGGTGCCGTTGGCGGGATCGACATCGATCCCGACGGCGAGCATGTCTGGGCTGTCATCCGGTGTGATGCGACCGAACCCCGGCGGTTCGGCAACGAGTGCCTGGATTCCGACCTGGATCCGATTCTGAAGTTCGATCAGGAAGGCAACGTCGTGGAGAGCTTCGGAGGCGGCATGTTCATCTGGCCGCACGGAATCGACGTGGACCCGGACGGTAATGTCTGGGTGACCGACGCGGTGAGTGCCGCACGAACACCCGAAGGAACACGCGGGCACCAGGTCATCAAGTTCAGCCCCGCGGGCGAGGTGTTGATGAGGCTGGGCACGCCCGGGATTCCGGGGAGTGGTCCGGACCACTTCAATGCGCCCAGCGGCGTCGTGGTAGCAGACAATGGCGACGTTTTCGTTTCCGATGGGCACAGCGACGCTACAAACAACCGTGTGGTGAAGTTCTCCGGCGAGGGAACATTCATCAAGGCCTGGGGACAGACCGGCTATTCCCCGGGGGAATTCCGAACGCTGCACGCCATTGCCATCGATTCCCGTGGCCGGGTGTTCGTCGCCGATCGGTCGAACAATCGCGTCCAGATCTTCGACCAGGACGGCAACTTCCTCGCATCCTGGAACCAATTCGGACGGCCCAGTGGGATCTTCTTCGATGCGAACGACCGCATCTATGTGGCCGACTCCGAATCCGACGACGTGCAGAATCCCGGCTTTGAGATGGGTATCCGGATTGGGGATGCACGGACCGGGTGGGTCTCCGAGTTCGTTCTGTATCCATGGGGGGACCCGCGAGAGATCGCCGGCAACGGCGCCGAGTTCGTGGCGGTCGACCGCGACGGCAACATGTATGGTGGCGAGCCTCGCCCCAGGAAGTTGCAGAAATACGTCAGGGTCCGGCCGTAGAAACAGATCCTAAAGAAAAACAGGAGTACAAGTCACTCACAGTACTGATAAAGAGTACGTTGCGATCAAAAAACGCGATGATTTCCAAGGACATTTTCGAAAACTAGCTGACTGGAATCAGGAACGCAATCCAAGCCTGAAATAACTGGAAGTCGAATCAGGGAATGAGGGCTCTGCTCCCTATCTATCTTGAAATACGCGTTGCAGTTGCCAGGATAAGAAAAGGGGACAGGCGGATGCCTCTCCCCTTTCAGGTCTACTTCCCTCTGGCGGTCACTCGCTCCTGCTGACCAGGAAATCTCCTTCGCGGTCGTCGTGATTCCAGCTTCCCGTCATGGCGTCCCCGTCCATCGTGCCTTCGATCACGTAGTGGATGTCGCCCACATCCGCTTCCATGGTTATGGCTCCAGTGGCGGGATCGAACGTTGTGTTGGCGATCTCGATCGCATCCGGACCCGGGTTGACCGTTCCGGTCAGGCTCGTACCATCCCACGCGATATCTATGGTGACATCGTTGCGGTGGTCCGCAGTCATTCCCCAGTCCCCGGCCCACATGCCGCTGGGATCCGCGTCCGTGGTCTCGGCAGCGGGAGCAGGGGCGGGTTCAGCAGCGGCAGGTTCCGGCTCCGGTGCCGGCTCGGCTGCACAGGCCGAAAGCACCAGCATCGTAGCGATCAGGCAGATCGACAGTAAGTCTCGTCTCATTAAGATCCTCCAAAATTGATAAAAGGTTGTTAAATCCTCGAAAGATGCTATCTGGACGGTCGCGGAGTGTCAATAGGGGCTTGAAGGGAGTTCGGCTGGCAACTCGGTCCGGTGGGTCAGCAAGGCCGGGGTTCTTTGTGATCGCACCGAGCACATCTGGCGGAGGCGAGTGGCGATCTCATGGGCCAGACCGCTCCCACGTCGATGGAGCGGCTCCGCAGATGAAACCAGCCAGGGCTTCGTCGAACGCTTCGGGTTGGTATTCCCAGATCGTCGCTTCGCCAGCCTGGATCGCCCCGCCTTGACAGACTGACTATTGAGGCTTAAAAATGTAATTAGAGAAGCGTGTTGGGGCTCATTTTGGGAGGGTAAACCCATGAGTCCAATTGCAATCGACAGGTACAAGGAAGCGATGCGCGAAGCCATCTGTCCGATGTGCGTGCGCTTTGCTGAGGACAGCGAGAACCCCACCCTGTGTTTTCACGAGAACTCCGGAGAGTGCGGGCTCTTTGAAAACCTCGGGAAAGTGACGGAGATTGTTTCCTCGGTCCAAAGCGATACGATCGAACCGTACATGGAAGCACTACGCCGGGACGTCTGTGCGCAATGCAGACATCAGGACACTAACCTCGTTTGCAGTGTCCGCGACAGCGATGAACCGACACCCACCTGGTGCGTTCTCGACGCCTACATCAATCTCATTGTCGGCGCGACCGAACAGGTGCAGGAAGCTCACGCGGGGTAGAGTCTCAGAAGGAACGAGGGACAGGCTTGTCTTGTCTATCCCTGGTGAATCAGGCGGGGGACCGGAGCGTAACTGTTCGAGCACAGGTGGCGCCGGAACGTCCGGCGCCACCTGCCTGCCCTTATTGACTATTGATCATCAGACCGGTTCGAGATCCGTTCCCGGATCAGAACCGCGGTGCGCTTTGCGCGCGCATCGGAAATGGCCTTCGCAAGTTCAAGAGACCTTCCCAGATTGGCAATCGAAACTCCGTTGATCACCGCCTGGCCGGTCTTCACCCGCGCCGCCCAACGTACCGAATCCGGATCGTCGAGCATCATGTTGAGCGTGATGCCAGGGCTGTCGTGCAGACCGTCCTGGGGCATGTTGTCCGTAACCACTCCGAGATCGCGCAACACGTTCGGCGTGCCCGGAGGAGTACGGTAGTACTCGGGAATGAAGATGGCGGCCGCATTTCCGCTCCACTTCTCATTGAGTGCCGTGGCCACAGCCTCCATACCGCTCTGGTTGCCACCGCTGTCGCCGATGAAGATGATGTTCTCGAAGCCGTGCGCGTGCAGGCTTTCGGCCGTGTCGGTCAGCACCGCCTCGAAGGTCTCCTGACGAAGACTCAACGTGCCCGGGCTGCGCATGTGACTGCTGGGCGGATCGATCGTGCCCTCGGGAACCAACTCCATTACAGGAGCACAGATCGCGTTACCCAGGTCACGGGCGATCGCGTCGCAGTTGGCGCGAAGCACATAGTTGTGCTTGCCCGTCACCAGCCAGGGACCGTTCGGCTCGATACCACCCGTCGAGATGATGGCGGTCGTCTTGCCGGCACTGAGGGCATCACGGACGTCCATCCACGTCATTTCTTCAAGCCATACCGTGTCGGTCGGTGGCAGCGGGTTCGGCGTATCGGAACAGTTGTACTCATTCGCGTCACAGTTGCCGCCGCCCATCGTCCGCGGGTTGGGCTCTGGGCGTTGCCCTTGCTGGCCGCCCCTGGCCTGACGCACGGGAGCGGGTAGCGTACCCCTGTTGGCGATTGCCTTGTTGATGGCGGCGACGGTGTGGGTCGCACGGAATTCGACAATCTCTCGGGCGAGCTCGAGGGATTTCACCCGGTCGGCGAGGGAGAAGCCGTTGATGGTCGCTTTGTCCGCCGCAACTCGTTTGTCGTATCGCACGGAGTTGGGATCCGTGTAGAACATATTCAGCGTGATGATCGGGTCGTCGTGGAGGCCGTCGCCTTCTCCCGTTTCCAGCCCCTTGTAGCTCATATACCTGCCGACACTTCCGTAGTCGTAGTATTCCTGCACGTGCGCCACGACGGCCGCTCCGTTCCACTCCGCGTTCAGCTTTTCCGCGACCGTCCTCTGTCCGCCCTGGTTTCCTCCGCTGTCACCAAAAAAGATGATGTTCCGAAAACCGTGCATCTTCAGGCTATGCGCCACGTCGGTCAGCATCGCCTCGAAGGTCTCCTGGCGGAGGCTCAACGTGCCCGGGCTGGTCATGTGGCCGCTGGGTGGATCGATCGAACCTTCGGGAACGAGCTTGATGATGGGCGTGCAGATCGCGTCGCCCAGCTTGCGTGCGATGGCGTCGCAATTGGCGCGCAGCACGTAGTTGTGCTTGCCGGTCACGAGCCACGGGCCATTAGGTTCCATCCCGCCCGTCGGGATCAGAGCAGTCGTTTTGCCTGAATTCAAGGCATCACGAACATCCATCCACGTCATCTCTTCGAGCCACACCGTGTCGGGCGCGGGCAACGGATTGGGCGTGTCCACGCAGTTGTATTCGTTCGCGTCGCAGGCGCCGCCGCCCATCGAACGTGGGTCCGGGGCAGGCCGATCCTGAGCCATAGCCGGCATGCCGGCAAGAAGCACTACTACGAGGGCCAGAATTGTCGTCTTCATATTCATCTCCGAGGGGGCGAGCGTCGGACCGAGGCTATTTCCTAGCCACTCGGTACGCTCGGGGGTTGATCCCAATTAAGTGAAAAACGTCCGCTCTCAGCCGGGTTTCGGCGTGCGTTGAGGCAGCTCCTGCACTCCTTACATCGCGGCAATGGGATTACATTCTTTACCGTATTGTGTCTTCGCTGGGGATTGTACTGTCACAGCCCCGATGACTCATAGCAAAAATGCAACGCCGTTTAGCGGTGAAGATCGGCGGTGCCCTGGCAGCCGGCCTTAGCGGGACAGCGTGTCGGGGTGGTCGTCCCTGGCCACCCGCGAATCAGACGGGGCATGCGATGAGGAAAAGCCCGGTGGGCAGGGGAGGTACTTGCGTAGTCGGGCTAAGACGACGCTTGCAGATCTGCCTCCTATTTAGTACTGCTGAAACCGATTGACATCCGGCCTGTCCCCTTTTAGCCTAGTCCACCGGAGGCTCTTAACCTTCCATAGCCTCTAGCTTTATCTGACGGAATCATGTTTTTTGGCAGGTGGACCTCATGAACAACGATCGGCCCGAGCAACCAATGAACGACTCTTTTTTGACCAGGCGCCAGATTCTGCAATCCTTTGGGATGGTCGGCGGTGCATCCATGGTGATGGGCGCGATGAACACCTTGGACCTGATGGGTGCGCAGACGGGTCCCCGGCCCATTCTCGAGGGTCAGGCGCCGGGCACGCGCGTCATCGTCCTCGGTGCGGGACTGAGCGGCCTGACAGTGGGTTACGAACTTGGAAAGCTGGGCTATGACTACCGGATTCTCGAGGCAAGGGACCGGGTCGGTGGTCTCGCCTGGACCGTCCGCCGTGGATCGGAGCACACCGAGATCGCGGGCGTTCGGCAGGTCTGTGGTTTCGACGAGGGGCAATACTTCAACGCCGGCGCGTGGCGGATTCCGAACGCCGATGAAGGGGTCCTGGGCTACTGCAAGGAACTGGGCGTTCCATTGGAACTCTTCGTAAACTCGAGCGACGCGAACTACTTCTACGACGAAAACGAGGATGTGGGGCAGCTGGCCGGCAAGAAAGTGCGCTTGCGGGAGGTCAAGGCCGACCTCTGGGGATCGACGACCGAACTGCTCGCCAAGGCGATGGACCAGGGCCGGATAGATGTCCCCCTCACGGCCGAGGACCGGGATCTCCTGGTTGAGTTTCTGGTTCGCGCTGGCTACCTGGATTCGGAAGACCACCTGTACCGGCCTCCCACTTCTCGCGGATCACAGGACCGCCACGATCTTGGTGCTCTCCTCCAATCCGGTTTCGGAAATCGAGTCCGGTCGATCGAAAGGGGGACCGGCGGTCCGGATCCGGTTTTCCAGCCGGTGGGCGGCATGATGCAAATACCCCTGGCCTTCCAGCGCGCGATCGGCGACAGGATTACGCTGGGTGCGGAAGTTCAGACGATTCACCAGACCGAGGACGAGGTACGGGTGGTCTCGAGGAACACGAAGACCGGCGAGGAATGGGAGGAGACGGCCGACTACTGCGTGTGTTGTCTACCCATGGCGGTTCTCCAGGGAATCGACGTGAACCTGTCGCCTGAGATGGCCGCCTCCGTTGCCGAGGGCCGCCACAGCACGAGCGCAAAGATGGGATTGCAGATGAAGCGGCGATTCTGGGAAGAAGACGAAGGGATCTTCGGCGGGCACCTCTTTGCAAGAGGCCTCCAGGTTGGTGAGTTCTCCTATCCTTCCAATGACTACTTTTCGAACAAAGGTGTGCTCCTCGGTTTCTATACCAGCGGACGGACGGCAGACCTGAACGAAAAACCATTGCGGGACCGGGTCGAACACGTCCTCAGCGAAGTCGGAAAGGTCCACCCCCAGATGAGGGAGGAATTCGAAAACGCCTATTGTGTCTGGTGGGAGCAGGTCCCCTACAGCCTGGGCGCCTACCACCGGACTCCTCAACCGCCCGAGCTGGAACAACTCAGCAAGGCCGACGGTCGAATCTACCTGGGATCGGCGGGTACGAGTTCTCGACCGGCCTGGCTGGAGGGCGCAATCCAGTCCGCGTGGAGGACGGCGGAGTCCCTGCACGAAAGGGTGATGCAGGGTTAGGCCAGTCACCAGCCGACAAGTTCCAGGCCGCTTCGTGCGAAAGACGTACCGCCTGATGTAGGTGCGGTCTATGACCGCACGATTTCTCGATCCCAGGAACGTGCGGTCATAGACCGCACCTACAGTCGACGAAAGAGTAGACCAGGACCGTATGACAGACGAAGAAGCTCGATTGCTTGTGTTTATCGCAACGCCGTTGGAGTCGGAACATGTGGAACGCATTCGAGCCGTAGCTCCCGACAGGCTGGAGGTCATCTTCGAACCCGACCTGCTGCCGCCCACACGGTACGTCGCCGATCACAAGGGCCGGTCCGACTTTCGATGGACTCCGGGACAGGAGGAACGCTGGCGGGGGCATCTCGGACGTGCGGATATCTTGTGGGACTTTCCACCCTCCGCTTCGGACGGTACTCCCGGAATCGAGCTGGCGAAAAAACTGAAGTGGATCCAGACAACCAGTTCCGGCGTTGGGCAGTACGTCAAGGAGCTCGGCATCCAGGACTCGGACATCCTCATCACCACGGCGCGTGGCGTTCACGCCGGCCCTCTCGCCGAGTTCGTCTTTCTGGCGCTGCTCAGCCACGCGAAGCGTTTGGCCCACCTTCAGGCGGAGCAGCGGGCACACCACTGGGCCCGATTCTGTTCAGATGAGCTGACCGGCAAGACCCTTTCCATCGTAGGTATCGGTGAAGTCGGCCGACGCGTCGCCGCCCTCGGCCCATGCTTCGGCATGAGGGTCGTCGCACTGGCGCGTGCCGGGTCGGCCCGGACCGCGGAACAGCTTGGAATTGACGCCCTGTTTCCGCAGGAACGCCTCGACGAGATGCTGGCCGGGACCGACGCCCTGGTCCTCACGGTTCCACACACACCCGAAACGGAAGGACTCATCGACGAAGCGGCCTTCCGGGCCCTGAAGCCTGGCGCTGTTCTCGTCAACATCGCGCGCGGACAGGTCGTGGATCAGGCCGCATTGATCCGTAACCTCGAGTCCGGCCGGCTCGCCTTCGCCGCTCTGGATCCCTTCGCCGTAGAACCGTTGGACCCTGCCAGTCCGCTCTGGGACATGCCGAACGTCCTCATCAGCCCGCATTCCGCCAGCACCACTACAAGCGAGAACCGGAAGATCACAGACATCTTCTGTCACAACCTCCGCTGCTACGTCGAGAACCGACACGCTGACATGCGAAACATCCTCGACAAGAAGCGGCTGTATTAGCCGGAACGGGTTAGGAGTTCAACACGAAGAAACGAAGGACACGAAGGAAGACAAAGATTAATTATCTAGAAGACAAGAATCTTCGTGTTCTTCGTTTCTTCGTGTTGAAGAACAATGTAGCGAACACGCCGGCCGTCCACGTCCTGGCCGAAACGAGTGCCGGCTCAGTTCGTCTTTGGCGGGCGTAGGTTCAGGGAATCGGCGAGGTGACAGGCGACGTAGTGCCCTCCACCCACATCGCCATACGGCGGTGCTTCCGTTCGGCAGATGTCTTCGGCGTAGCGACATCGAGGATGAAAGTGGCAACCCGACGGAGGATCGGCCGGGCTGGGAACGTCACCTCCGAGAATGATGCGTTCGACCTGACGGTCCGGATCGGGAATCGGTATGGCCGACATCAGTGCTTCGGTGTAGGGATGGAAAGGGTTGGCGAACAGTTCGTCCGTATCCGTCATCTCCACCAGGCGTCCCAGGTACATGACGGCAACCCGGTCGCTGATGTGCCGGACCACGGCGAGATCGTGAGCGATGAACAGGTAGGACAGGCCACGTTCTTCCTGAAGGCCCATCAACAAGTTCAACACTTGCGCCTGCACCGATGCATCGAGTGCCGAGACCGGTTCGTCGGCAACGATCAACTGTGGATTGAGGGCCAGGGCTCGAGCTATTCCGATACGTTGCCGCTGGCCGCCTGAGAACTCGTGCGGATAGCGCTTCATCTGATCCCGGGTCAGGCCAACGGATTCCAGCAAGTCCGCAACCTGCTCCCGGCGTTCCGACACGCTTGATACTCCCTGTACCTTGAGCGGCTCTCTAACGATGTCGCCGATGTTCATCCGTGGGTTGAGAGACGAGAACGGGTCTTGAAAAATGATCTGCATTTCGCGGCGCAGGGCCCTCAACTGGTCCGGCGGAGCAGTTGTCACGTCGATTCCCCTGTCGGTCTTGCCATCCGGAGCCAGCCTGCTGCTGTGCAAGACGATGTTCCCCCCGCTCGGCTCAATGAGACGAAGTATGGTGCGTCCTGTCGTCGTCTTGCCGCAACCGCTTTCGCCGACCAGGCCAAGCGTCTCGCCATGGCTGATGCTGAAGCTGACATCGTCGACCGCCATGACCTGATCGACGACGCGGCGTAGAATCCCCTTCCGGACGGGAAAAGACTTCTTGAGGTTCCGCACCTCGAGCAGGGTGTTGTCGGGAGTCTTCATGATCCATCCACCGCCAGCGCGGGATCGTGGAGATGGCACGCGGCCAGGTGTTCCGGTCCAACGTCTCCCAGCTTCGGCGACTCTCCGAGACAGATGTCCGTCACATGCGGACACCGTGGGGCGAAACGACAGCCGGCCGGAATAGAAAACGGACTGGGAACACTGCCCTCGATTGCGGCGAGTCGTTGCTTTCTGGGCAGGCTCAGCGAAGGGAGCGAATCCATCAGACCCTGCGTGTACGGGTGCCTGGGATTCCGAAATATCTCCCGAACAGGAGCCTTCTCGACGATTTCGCCCAGGTACATGACGATCACGTCATCCGCGATTTCGGCAATGACGCCGAGATCGTGCGTGATGAACATGATCGCCGCCCTGAACTCCCGTTGCAGTTGCCGCATGAGGTCGACAACCTGAGCCTGGATCGTGACGTCCAATGCGGTGGTGGGTTCGTCGGCAATCAGAAGAGACGGATTACATGACAGGGCCATCGCGATCATTGCCCTCTGGCGCATCCCGCCTGATAGTTGATGCGGATACTCATCGATTCGCTGGTTGGGTGAAGGAATGGCGACCGCTTCCAGCATTTCGACAGCCTTCCTGCGAGCTTCGCTCCGGCCGACTCCCTGGTGCAGAAGAATGCCTTCCATGATCTGGTCACCGATCGTAAACACCGGATTCAGCGATGTCATCGGTTCCTGGAAGATCATCGCGATGTCATTTCCGCGGATCTCACGAATGGTGCGGCCCCTGGGATCGAGCCGAGCCAGGTCGATCACCCTGCCGGCTCTTTCGTAAAGAATTTCACCGGTCTCGATCCGGCCGGGTGCCTCGATCAGACCCATGATGGAACGGGCGGTCACGGACTTTCCACACCCACTTTCACCGACAACACCGAGCGTCTTTTCGGGCGCGATCGTAAAGCTGATGCCGTCGACGGCTCGTCCGACACCGTCCTCGGTGTGGAAGTAGGTCCGGAGGTCCTTGACTTCGATCAGTGGGGCAGGCGTTGGCATAACCTATCTCCGGGGCGTGAGGCGAGGGTTCAATGCCTCCTGGAGCGCGTCACCGACAAGATTGGATGCCAGGACAAAAAGGAAGAGGGCGATACCGGGGCCGAGGATCAGATACGGGGATGTTCGGAGAAAGTCCTTCGATTCATTCAACATGGCTCCCCACTCCGGTGTCGGCGGCTGAACGCCGAGGCCGAGAAAGCTGAGAGCCGACGCAGACAGGACCAGGATCGGGAGCGTCAGGGTTCCCTGCACGATAATCGGTGAGGAAATGTTCGGCCAGATGTGATCACGCAGGATGTGCCAGCGACCGCCGCCGACCGCGATGGAAGCTTCGACATACAACTCTTCTTTCACCGACAGCGTCACTCCGCGGGCAATCCGAATGAACTTCGGAACCTGAGACAGGCCCAGCGCAACGATGACGCCGCCTTCGGACGGCCCGGCAATCGTCACGATGACGATCGCCAGCATGATTGTTGGGAAGATCAACATGATGTCGGTCAACCGCATCACCAGAAACTCGACCCGTCCCCCCACGTATCCGACATACATTCCCACCAGCGTGCCGGCCGTCAGCGCCAGGAGGATCGCCCCGGCCGTGATCCTGGCGGTGACCTGCGTGGCCAGGATGACCCGGGACAGGACGTCGCGGCCGAACTGGTCCGTACCGAGAAAGTGTTCCATCGAGGGCGGACGAAACACTTCTCGCAAGCTCGTCGCCAACGCATCGTACGGGGTAATCCATTGCGCCGTGGCCGCGACGACATACAGCCCCAGCAGGACGAATGCGGCGAACACACCGACCCTGTCGCGGGTAAAGCGACCAAATACGTTCCTAGTCATAGGTGATGCGTGGATCGACGTAAGCGTAGAGCACATCGACAATCAGGTTGACGGCAATGAACATCAGGGCAAAACAAAGCAAGGCGCCCTGTGTCAGCGGCAGGTCTCGTGTCAGGATGGAGTCCACCATCATGCGACCGAGACCCGGCCAGGTAAAGATCGTCTCGGTCACAACCGAGCCTCCCAGCGTGGCGCCGAATCCCAGTCCGAACAGCGTGATGATCGGGAGCAACGCGTTCCGAAGCGCGTGCTTGAAAACAACGACGGCCTCCCTGACCCCCTTTGCCCTCGCGGTCTGAATGTAGTCCTGTCCTAACGCGTCCACCATTGTCGACCGAACCATGCGGGTCAGTACCGCCGCCTCGAAGGCGCCAAGCGTGATCACAGGAAGGACGAACCCCTTCCAGGATTCGAGACCTCCCGTGGGCAGCAGGCCGAGCCTGACGGAAAACAGGAAGATCGCGAAGAGTCCCGACACGAATACCGGCGTGCAGATGCCGAGCAATGCGACGACGGTCACAACCTTGTCGATCTTCGTATTCCAGAACATGGCCGACGTCGAGCCGAGAATCAGGCTGACAATCATCGCAAGTCCCGTCGACCAGAACGCGAGCTGGGCCGTATTGAAGACCCGCGGCAGGATCAGCGAGGTGACGGGTTCGCGCGAGTAGTTGGAGACGCCCAGGTCCCCGGTGAGGACCTTCGTTATATAGGTCACGTACTGGACGGGTAACGGTCTGTTGAAACCGTAGGCCTCACGGATGCCCTCGACAACTTCGGCAGGTGCATTGTCGCCGGCGAGCAACAAGGCGGGATCACCCGGGATTGCATGAAAGAGGCCGAAGAGGAAAGTGACGAGCAGCAGGCCCGCGGGCACCATGAAAGCCAGTCTGCCGAGAATCAGTCTCAGCATCGACGGCTGTCTCCGGTGGGACTCAGCGACTCGCTCCCTGGCGAGCCATCTCCTCCTGATCGATCCAGGCAAAACGGGCAGGATACTGATCGATGCTGAGGATGCGATCACCGTGCACGTACGACCGCGTGGCCAGGTTGAGGGCGAGCGTCGGGAGGAATATTATCGGCGCGTCGCTGAGGAGCTCCTCCATCCAGAGACGGACGTACTCCTTACGTTTCACCGGATCTACTTCATGATGGGCCAGCAGGGTGAGCCGGTCTACCTCTTCACTGGCGTAGAACATGCGATTCGCGCCGGCCGGTTTCCAGGCTTTGCTGTAGGTCATCATCATCATCGGCTCGTCCGGGTCCGCTGTCGGGATGCCCCAGGAGAGCAGCGCCATCTGATACTGGGCTTCTTCGGGTCCCAGATTCGTTGCAGATCCGAACGCCGAGTTCTCCCACAACCTGATCGCGACCTCAACACCGATCTCGCCCAGCATATTCTGCACCAGCTGGGCGACCTTATCATCGCTTTTCGCCGAAGCCCGTGGGGACCACAAACTGAGCCGCAGGGGCACCCCTGAGGGATCTTCGACGACACCGTCTCCATCCCGGTCGACATAGCCGGCACTCTCCAGCAGATCTCTGGCCCTTTCCGGATCGTAAGGGAAAATCGTGTTGTCGCCGGGCTGACGCATGTCGGTAAACGCAACGACTCCCTCGGACAAGACCGGTGCCTTCGACAGGAGGGCTCCGGTGCCGGCAAAGACGCTCCCAACGATGCCTTCCTTGTCCATGGCGTAGTTGAATGCCCGACGCACATCCGAGTCGTCGAGCGGCGCCACCGTGTGATTGAGTACGACGTAGAACTGGCGTGTGCTGGCTATCACACGAACGTTGACACGGGGGTCGGCCTCCAGGCGGGGAATGTCGAAGTCATTGATCAAAACGGTACGATCGGCTTCACCCGCTTCGAGCATGGCGGAACGGACCGAAACGTCCGGCACGATTCGAATCGTGACACGGTCCAGGTAAGGCTTCCCTTCCTGCCAGTAGTCGTCGTTCTTCCTGTACTTGAGGTACTCGCCGCGAACCAGCTCTTCCTGGATGAACGGACCGGTTCCGACAAGGTTGGTCGCCATCCAGTCCTCGCCGTTCTCACGGTAGGCGGTGGGGCTGAAGATCACCATGGACCGGTAGGAAAGATTCGAGAGCAACGCCGCGAAGGGAGTCCCGAAATGGAACGTTACCGTAAACTCATCGTCGGCGGTAACTTCCTCCAACCCTTCGAGCATGTGCACGTAGATAAAATCCTTCGCCAGCGCCTCGTTGAACACGAAAGCGACCGCTTCGGCATTGAAGGACGTTCCGTCATGGAACCTGACTCCCTCCTGCAGGTGGAAGCTGGTGCTACGGCCGTCTTCAGAAATCTCCCAGCCGGTCGCCAGCCAGGGAATGATCTCGTTGTCCTCGTTGATCTCGACCAGGCCCTCGAGCGCGTACAACCACGCGTCCTGGGCTGTCGAACTCGGCTGGCGGCCCGGAAACAACGAATAGGTTTCCGCAGCCATCGCGTAGATGAGTTCCCCACCATACTGAGGCGCGGAGTCCGGACCGGCGACGGCCGCTGGCGAACTGCCAGGCTCGCCTCCGCCACAACTGGCAAGTACCAGGGCAGCCGACACTAGCGACACGAATGTCTTCACGATGTGATCTCCAGGTGCTGACGACCCCAATAGCGTGCCCTTCATGTAACAGAATTGCAAGGTCCCGGAAATTAAGGGACGGAGGCACAATTATCACAACACACGTAATTACAACAGTATGGTGAAATTACGCCTCCGTCCCTAATTCATGACAGCCGAGTTTCCCCCCGGTCTGGATGCGGCTCCGGTTTCCGAATAGGCTCATATTGGCGGTTTGACGCCATCCCGCTCTTTCTATAAGATTTCCAGAACTTTTCAATCGACAACGACAACCTTTTGCATCCTTTGCGGGGATTGAGGCGATTCAACATGAGGAGAGTCTGGAGCCCAAGGTCATTGAACCTCGCAATCGCGACGGTGATCGCGACGGTTGTGCTTGCATCGAACGGGCCAGGCTTCACGACCCCGGCACAGGATCTCGACTCCGTAACGGCCCAGGCGAGCCGGTATGTCCTCGAGTATGAAGAGCAGCTTGGCTCGATCATCGCTGAAGAACAGTACTCCCAGGCCGCACGATGGGTTCATCCCCTACGAGGGCGTCCAGGCTCTTCGCGCATCGAGGAGATGGAGCGGGAGCTCCGGTCAGATTACCTTATCTTGCGCGCCGGAGGGTTGTGGCTCGGCTTCCGTAACGTACTCGAGGTGGATGGTCGTGAAGTCACCGAGGACGGTGAGGATTTCGAGGAATTCTTTCGCGAAACCACCTCGCTATCGAACGTTCAGTTGAAGGAGCTGATCGCCCGGAGCGCCGAGTACAACATCGGCGACATCGAACGGAACATCAACCTCCCGACTTTTGCCTTGATGGTCCTGCGCCCGAGCAACACCTTTCGTTTTGAGTTCAGTAAGGTCGGAGAGGAAACCCTCGAGGATGTCTCCGCCTGGGTCCTGGGTTTTCGAGAGAAGGTGCGCCCGCCGTTCCTGCGTGGTGCACCGGGAAACGAAACCCTCCTGAGTGGGAGGCTGTGGGTCGATCCCGTCACTGGACGAGTTCTCCAGACCGAAACAGAGATCAACACGGAAAAGAATACCCTGGACGCTGCGATTGTCGTCCGTTACCGGTCGGACTCCCGCCTGGGGCTCTGGGTACCGGTGACCATGCAGGAAAGGTACACGGGTAGCGATGGACATGCGGTCGAGGGCACCGCCAGGTACTCGAATTTTCGACGTTTCGAGGTCGAGGTCAAGTTCGTTCCGGAATAGCGCCGGGGAACTTTCGTCGAAATGCTCGCGAATCGATTCCCCATTCAAGTAGGCTATATCTATGAAGGCACATAGAGTCGGCATCATTCTGGCGACACTGGTGATGTTCTTCGCACAGCCCGTGATCCTGCCGGCTCAGAGGGCCGGGGCGATCCTGCGGGAAGCCCGCGCCAATCGCGCCGCATACGAGTCGTTCAAGCGGAGACAGTTCAACGACGACATGGAAAAGATCTCCTTACTTGCCCGTGAGATTTCCAACTTCCGTTTTCGACCACTGACGGAAAAGAGCCTGAAGGCCATACGGGGGAAATCGAAAGACATCGATAAGCGTCTTGATCGAATCATTGACCACGTGGGGATGGGCCCGGAAACGGAGCCGTCCGATTTTGCCACCGCGCCTTCTGAGATTTCAGCGGAATCCATCATGAAGCTTCCGGACCTGATTGAGGCCGTCATGTTGAAGCTGGAGAGAGTGTCAAGCGACAGCGAAGTACTCGACCTGGGCCGGCTTAAGAAAGTCGTGGCCGACCTGAAATCCGTTCAGGAATTCAATCGGCACCTCAGCAACTAACCCTCATCGGAGAAACTGCCCGGCGATCACCCGAATGGTTCGCAGCTCGCTGTCAATCATACGCAGGAGCGGAATGTCGACGATGTCCGATGCCTGGACCACCTAGTTGAGTCTCCCCCGAACGCGGCTCAAGAACCAGGACATCAGGGCCAGTCTGCGATCGAGGGGCAACCTGGCCAGACCTCTCGGTAGAGGAACCGGCTCCATCTGAAGATCCGGCAACAGCGACGAGACCCGGTCCAGCTGCGCCTTGAGCACCCGAGCGGCCTCCCGCACACCCTTGATCGGCCAGTCCGGACCTTCGGGCGCGAAGCGGTAATAAAGAATGTCGCTGGGCGCACCGTAGAACTCCCGGAGGCGGGACCCGAGCCTGGCACGTCCTTCCGGTTCCGCCAGCCGGCGGATTTCGACCGGGTCAGGCAATCCGAACTCGTTTTCGACCCTTTCCCAATGGTCCTTGATCTCCTCTTCCAGGGTTCCCACTCCGATCTCATTTCTCCCGAGACGCCGCGGCTCGGACTGTCCGTAGGCCGGTGTCAGGCCGGCAGTGAACAACACCAGCAGAGCTACGGCGGCAACGGCGATCGGATTACTTTTCTGCGGTCGGAGCGGCATTGTGACCTCGAAGGTACTACGGCCGAAGGAGAAGTCCAAATCTAATCGGCTGGCTGCGCTGCGATGGGAAATGGACCTCCTCGTTGAGGTCGTGAACGCGGTTCACACGTCGAAACTCGAACCCGCCATGTGACGAACCTCTCTCTCCAGTGTGTTTCAAAACACTCTGCGGTGGTCTTGACTCCCACGGGGAGGCCACATAGCATCGACACACCTTTCGAATTATGGTTCGGTCCAAAGCTGGACAAGGGACAACGTGATGGGTTCGCACACGCCGAAGTTTCCGGATACATGTCGTGCACGACCCCCTGCGAAATCCACCCCCTCATATCCCAAATACATGAACTGGAGAAAGCCTATGTGGACAAGAACAATACGTCACTGTCTATCGTTTGGCTTGGTCTTGACGCTTGCCGCCGGAGGTTCCCTACTCGGCCAACGGTACGGTAAAGCTGAACAGGCTCAATCGAAGGCTCCGGCTGAGCTTCCCGGCCCCATGCTGGACTACCTCGGAGCGATTGGAGATGTGCCCTCGGCCATGCCGCTCGAACGGGGCGCGCCCATCGCGTCAGCTACGGACACCTATTATTACGACCTGTCACTTCTGGACATGATGCCCGACGAGTTTGCTTCCAACCCGGACAGTGAATTCGACTGGCGGGAGTTGAAGGCGTGGCACGTGGCGCCCCTCTTGAAGGAGATGCGCATCATCGGCAATCGCAGGATCGAGGCCGGAGAGTCGATCACGCTCGAAGCCGTGATCTCCGACCCGACCGGGACGACCCGGAGTGCGTACCTGAGTTATTACGGTCCGAAGGGCCGGCGCACGACGATGCGGGCGAACCTGGAGCCCATTGCTCCGGGCTCAAGCACCTTGCGTGGGAGCTTGAAACTGGGCCAATGGGCCGAGCCCGGGGTCTATCGTCACATCCGTTTCAGCGCCAACAACGAGGTCAGAAGCTCCAAGATATTCTGGTCGGATCATCATCCGGCAATGCGCGGGCAGCCGCTCGAATTCGAGGTCCTTCCAAACCCGAACGCCGACGTCACTCCGCCAAAAATGCAGTGGATCAAGGTCGGCTCCATGGATCCGACCGAGGGTGAGGTTCACACGCAATCCATTCTCGACCCAGTACCGATCTACGCCCACGTGACTGACAACAATTCCGGCGTCAAGCGCATCTGGACCAGGTGGGCGAACCACGGCAGCAACGTCCGCTTCCAGCAGGTCGACCTTCGTCCCCTGATGGGGACCGAAGACGTCTACGTTGCCTACCTGACCTTCCCGAAGTGGTGGGAAGGCGGCGAGTACCAGATGACGAGCTTCATCACCGAAGACAACAACGGACAGGAAGCGACTCACCTGTTCGGCGCCAACCCCTGGGTTCGTGCGGCGAAGGTAAACCTGATTCAGGACCCCGAGATGGTCGACAACACCCCGCCGCAGTTGATCTCAATCTGGGCCGACAAGAAGTCCAGCATGCTGGGTCAGTCGGTGAAGATCAGCGCCATCGTCATCGACGACAAGGCGGATGTTGTGGTCGCCGAAGCTAATTTCCAACACATCCCCAGCTTTGTCAGCAAAGGGAAGGTCGTACTTCGAAGGGTCACCAATCCGGATGTGATCCAGAAGGCCGGTATGGACGTTAACCAGAATCTCTTTGAGGGAGAGCTGCCAACAACGATCTGGCAGGAACCGGGAACATGGCAACTCACCCGTTTCTTCGCGCGTGACCGGGCGAACAACCACCTGGACATGCTCTACACGGAGTACCCCGACCTGGCGTCCGTTACCGTGGAGATGGGCGGAGGGGTCCGGCTTCGAGAAAAGATGCTGGCGGCAATTTCGGAGGGAGGAGAAATCCGAACGCCGGCGGCCCAGGCCGCACCGGCCGCGTACTCCGCTCCGACGACGTCTCGAGCCCCGGCAACGGCCGGCAAGATACGCCGGATCGACATGACACCTCCCCATCCGCCAAGGGGGCAGTGCCTGAACTGCCATGAACCCTAGGAGAGCGTACCAATCGGACAGCTATATATTTTCTGGAATTTAGAAACATAACGGAGGTACATCCGAATGGATCGAAGAAATTTTTTAAAAACCGCCGGCATGACGGGCGCAGTGGGATTGGCCGGTAGTGAGCTCGGAGCGGCACCCGTCCAGACCCCGGAACTCAAGACCAAGCACCTGATCTGGCTCATCAACGGCAACGGCTCCCGAAAGAAAGAGTGGTATGAAAATCCCGAACTGCAACCCAACTACGCCCGCCTTGTGCGGGAGGGTTTCGTGTTCGAGGAAGACTACAACCACACGGTCTCCGAGCACGGTAATTCCTGGACAGAGCTGTTGCAGGGCAACGAGAATCAATCCAGTATCCCTCTGTTCCCGACCGTCCCCAACTACGTGCGCAAGCACCACGGAGACCAAGCGACCAACTACTTTTACCTGAACGGCGTCAGCTACTACCGTCAATGGCGCTTCAGTGAAAAGTACTTCACCGTTCATCCGGACTTCGGACCGGAGACGCGCCCGCTGAGCCTGACGGCCTCTCACATTTACAACTCGGAAGCACACGCTCACAATCCGGTCTACAGGAAGCAGAGTCCACGCGACCTGGTTCGTTCGGAGTTCCCGGACGTCGGGCTGACTGAGCCGGAAGCCAAGCAACTGGAGGAGTTCATCGAGGACACCCTCCAGAGGCGAGTCTATGATGTGACCGGACTGAAGCATCCATCAATCCCCCGGGATCCGTTCCTGGGAGATGCGATGGCCCTGGCGGTTCTGCCCGACCTGATGAAAGCGTTCAAACCACGGATGATCATCTACCAGCAGGTTGGACACGACACGGGTCATGGCGCCGGCGGTTTTCTGCGCCAGCAGACCGGTTTCTTCGAATACGAGAAGGTCGCCAAAACAACCGATGAGCTGATCGGCAAGATCATCGACTTTGTGGAAAACGATCCCTACTTCAGGGACAATACGGCCATCGTGGTTCGACCGGAATTCGGGCGTGATGATGAAGTCAATATGTACGGCGAAATCAATCACTCCGGGGGCTACTACTACTGCCACAGCTCGGCGAGCATTTTCTGGGGACCGGACTTCAAGAAGGGCAAGACGAACGAAGTCGTAAACCGGTTGGATGTCTGTCCGACTCTCACGAAGCTGTTCGGCGCCGACGCTCCCTATTCGGTCGGCCTGGTTCGTCCCCAGATGTTCAAGGACGAAATCGCCCGTCAGTTGCCTGCCTACCGCAACTACACGCCAGCCTGATTGAGTAGGAGCAGGTTCGGCGTAGAAGAGGCCCCGACATCCAAAGTGTCGGGGCCTCTCTTGTTTCACGGCACTTAGCCGCATTTTTCCTGGTGCGGGTAAACGATATCGCCCGAGCCATCGTTGATCGCATAACTGTCTTCTGCCTGCGTGTAAAGGTGGTTCTCTTGCGCTGTAGCCCACGCGATGAATAATGCCCGAGATACCCCCGCTCCCGGTGCGCCGGGCGAGCGCTGTCCTCTCTGCGAGTCAGTCAATGCCCGGGAGTACTGGCAGGACCGAAAGCGTGATTACCTGCGCTGTGGAACCTGCCATCTGGTCTTCGTGCCGAGCGGTCAGTTCGTGTCGGCAGAAGATGAAAAGGCTCGGTACGATACGCACCAGAATGCACCGGACGATCCAAAGTATCGCCAATTCCTTGGTCGATTGTTCGTGCCGATGCAGGAAAGACTGGCGCCGGAAAGCCGTGGGCTGGATTTTGGCTCCGGTCCTGGCCCAACGCTGTCGGTTATGTTCGCCGAAACCGGGCATTCCATGGCAATTTTCGATCGGTTCTATGCGAGCGATCCATCGGTGCTGGAAGGCCGGTACGCGTTCATCACGGCAACGGAGGTGGTGGAACACCTCGAGCATCCAGGCAAAGAACTGGACAGGCTCTGGGGATTATTGGAAGCGGAGGGCTACCTTGGGCTGATGACCCAACTCGTTCTGGATCGGAACGCGTTCATTCGCTGGCGGTACAAGGACGACCTGACGCACATCCGATTCTTCGCTGCCTCGACGTTCGAATGGCTGGCGGCCCGATGGGCGGCAAGAATCACCTTTGCGGACAAGGACGTGATTCTGTTTCAAAAAGTGGTGGGAAGTGGTCAGTAGCCTGTGGCGGAGCAACTGACATTCGTCGCGAGTTTCGATGCGATGTCGGTTGCACTGTTGATGACTCCAACGGGCGTATTCAGCTCGTGAACGACACCGGAGGCGCGCCCACCCAGGGCGGCCATTTTCTCGGACTGAATCAAGTGGGCTTGAGTGGCCTTGAGCTTTGCGAGCAGGTTCTGTTCGCCTCACGCGACGCATTCTACGAGAGGCTATCCGATCACGTCGCTATCGCGAGGGCCTCTTCAAGCAACTTGTACGGAGGCTCCGCCGACTGGCGTCGGCCCTGGAGCGATAAAGTCGCTCTCGCTGGGCGCACCTCGCAAAAGGGTCATCAGGCAATTGCTGACGGAGTCGCTCTTGATCAGCCTGGTAAGCGGTGGCACGGGTGTCCTCCTGACTCTAGTGTCCTCGGTCAGGAATACGGTTGCTATATTTCGGAGTGCAACGGTGCCGGATTTGGAGAAGCGACAACGAGCCAATGTTCTTCATTACGAGGAGGAGCAACCCCAAAGACGGTGCCGTTCCGCCCCGAACGACGCGACACGCAAACCGGGCTGGTATTCGACCGCGCCCTGATCGTAAAATTCACTCAGTTGTTCAGCTTTTGGTTTTCGGCCACAGGGACCAGCCCTTTCCTGGCGGTTCCGCCACGCCTGATGAATGCTCTGGGGATAGACGAATTGAAGAAGACTTTTCTCTATCGGCTCTTCGGACTGGGCAGTATTCCGAAGAAAATACTGCCGGACGTCGAACGGGAAGGCATTGTCCTGATGGATGAGGGCCTTGGTGGAACGATCATTCTCAGAAACTTCCGCTCGCCCGGAAGGATCAGCGGCTACAGCCGAAACTGGTTCAGCGGCTCTCTCGCCATCACCGAAAAGCGTTTCTGGGGCTTCACGGCCACGCGGCCGATCATCAGCGTTCCGCTGGATCACGACAAGTTCGACCAGCTCGAGATCTCGATAAGGGACGGAAACGTACTCTCGGTCCGCTTCGACGTATCCCACTTTCATGAAGGCTGGAGGGGGACTACCGAATGCCGCTTCCGAACCGAAAAAGCCCTCCTGTTCATGGAACGTCTCAGAAGGAATTAGGCCCCCTGCTTTCCGATGTTGTGGAAGGCCCTCCGACAGTCGTCGCAACAGAAATGGTGGGCCTGCCGTTGCACCTTCGTCCGGACGTAAAACTTCTCGTATCGATCGCAGCGGCGAATTCGGCGGAGATCATCCAACTGACCGATCGCCTGAGCGAAACCCAGGTAGAGTTCTTCGTCGGTTTCCTGTCCAATCATCATGAGGTTGTGGATCTTGAACAGGTGTCGGACACCACTGCGATCATCGGTCGAATCGGAGCTGACCGCTGTTCGCCTGCCGACGGGAAACAGACGAACCTTGACCAGGCGTCCCTCGACGGGCTTCAGTGCATCGGCCAATCCCTCGGCAAGCTGCCTGGCTTTCTCGATGTCGTCTCCCAAATCCTCGATCGCATCACAACGCTCGATTACGTTCATCAGAGCCGTCGCAATCCGGGTTCGAGCCACATGCACCCGTCCCGCACGACGGACCTCTCCATTGACCCGGTCCAGCACCTCCGAAAGAGTTGTGACGTCGGATCGGGGGACTTTCGGATGCTTTCCCCGAGAACCACGTGAGGCTGAGACTGTTCCACTCCCCAATTCGACTTTTCACCTCCCTGCAAGACGTCCGAAAAGGCACTATACACCGCAAATTCCGGGATGCGCAATATTTGAGTTTTGCGCAACAGACCTTAGTTGTGTACTTTACAGTATTTCCTACAGGCCATAGGTGTGGGCCGTCCACCAGGAATGGAATTACAGGAATCCGTGACCGAGGTTCTGTCTTGTGGTCTCTTCCACCTGAAATATCACCGAAACATTACCAGAACGTCCGCCCTTTTCCTTACTGCGGGTCACGCCCGAATCCTCAGTCTTCCCAGGACACCGTCACTATCGACTTAGAGCAGCCTCGGATGATAGACTCATAGGGAATCCCTAGGATATAACTATGGCTACACTATACGTTGAAAACGTACCGAAGGAACTGCACGAGGGCTTGCGCAAAAGGGCAAAGAGCAGCCGAAGGTCTATGGCAGCGGAAGTGATCTCGATTCTCGAAGACGTGATTCCCACCCGAGCTGAATTGAAGAAACGTGAAGAGTTCTTTCGCCAGGTCCAGCGCTTGAAGAAGCGCAAACCGGTCAGCGCCGTTCCCTTCCCCACAACCGACGACATCCTGCGCGGGGACCGCGAACGATGAGCGCTACACTTGTGCTCGATGCCGGAGTCGCCGTCAAATGGTTCCTGCCGGAAGCCGCGGATCCACTTTCAGAAAATGCGTGGGAGTTGCTCGAGAAGTACAGGAAGGGGAAGGTGGGTTTCGTCGTGCCCGATTTGTTCTGGACAGAGTTCGCAAGTGTCATCCGAAAGGCCGTCGAAGGCGGCAGGTGTTCGAAGGGATCCGCCGAAGAGATTATCGGCCTGATGGCGGGCCGGAAGCTGCCGACTCTTGCGACACGCCCGCTGGTCGAAAGGGCCATGGAGCTCGCTGTGACGTTTGACCGAACGGTCCCTGAATGTGTCTATGTGGTTCTGGCTCTGACTACGAAAGGCCAGATGGTCACAGCCGATGAGCGCCTGGCCAATGCGTTGGCCGCTTACTTGCCGGTCAAATGGCTGGGTTCGCTCTAATGAGCCAAGAAAAAGGACTGTAGGTGCGCTCTATGAGCGCACGTCTTCTCGATTTCCGGAAATGTGCGGTCACAGACCGCACCTACATCTAGGATGGGGCAACGATCACGGAGCGCCCCTACAACTCGTCAAAATGAGCTGTAGAGTGGCGTAAGTATCGCGATTTGTTCGTTATGCGCGAAGAGAGGAAAAGCCAGGGGGCCGCGAAGACCGCGCCCCCGGAGGAGAATCACTTGTTGGCTTTCATGCCGGAGACTTCGTCTTCCAACTTCTTGATCTTCTTGGACTCCATCGCATCCCTCACGATGTGAGCCACCAGAACGAGAGTCAAGACTCCGAGCCAGATCGTCTGCATGTCCATTTGATTCCTCCTAAGTATTTGTTTTTAAAAAATAAACACGTGCTCTAGCTCACGCATTCTCAGTGGAAATCCCCGAAGTCTCAATCACGCCGTACCAATCACGCGAACTGATCTCCGTCTGGTAGGGCTTCGAGAGGTCCCGGATCGATTGGATGATCTCCCTGCCCCGCTGATCGCTGGCAAGGGTGGGACACCCGTACCGCGGCCCTTCCATGTCGAGAGTCACGGGGATGAGCTCGATCTTCCTGATTTTCTTGTCCGTTACGGTCAGCCGTGGAACAACGGTCTCGAATTCTTCCGGAATGTCCTGCTGCTGGTCTCGTTGCCAGACGATGGGAGGGATGTCGTCAGTCTTGTACTGATATATGAAATTGCCGAGGCTGTAGAAGATGGGCTTCCCCTTATAAAGCTCTATCCCCCTCAAGACATGGGGCCCACTCCCCAGAACGACGTCGGCACCGGCGTCGAGAGCCTTATGGACGACCAGCCTCTGGTGCGGTGGCACGGTGTCGGGAGTCGGATAGGCCCGGGAGTGCTGGACCCAGTGGAAGTGGTAGGCGACCATCACGAAGTCAGCGTCCCTCTTGGCCAGGCTGATCGCGTCCTCCATCGCCTCGACATCGGACTTCAGGGGCGCCTTGACTGCCTCCACGCTATCGTCGTACTCGAGAAACACTTCCGGCACCTGGATCGTGGCAATGGTGGGTCCTTCCGAGGAGGACCGAGCGCCGGAACTCAGGTAGGACAAGAGAGCAAAGTCTGTCTTTTGAACGGTTTTACCGCGTGCTGCCCGCGCCGAGGCGAGATCCATGCCGGCGCCGGCCGCGCTGATGCCGTGAGTTCTGAGAATGCGCAGACAATCTGCCAGACCTTCCTGATCGTAGTCGAGGGCATGGTTGTTGGCGAGGCCGACCAGATTGATTCCGATCTTGGCGATTTCCCAGGCAAACTCACTTTCCCGTCGGAAGTTGTAGTGCCCCCGCTGCCGGTCCGGTTGCTCGTTCAGAGACATCTCCAGATTGCCGAACGCGATGTTCGCCTCTCTCATGATGCGGTAGAGGTTCCGGTACCCGGGTTCTTCAAAACCAGTGATCTCCCGGTTGAAGATCATGTCCCCAACTGCTGTCAGGACAATATCATCCGGGGATTTTTCGGCAAGAAGGCTATCCACCCTCCCGTCCCAGTCGATTCCCTGCAGAGGGGGGACACGCCCGAACCCCTCCTCCAACCTCATCGCAACGGCTCCCATGGCCGCGGCCTGGACCTGCTGCAAGAACGCTCGCCGTGTAGATGGCATGTCGCACCCTCCTGAACATTGCGGATCGAAATGACGCGGGAAAACAGGCGGAAAACAGAAGGCAGGACCGACCGAATCCGGCATCCGCCCCCCGCGACAGCCACCAGTCATTAGAACGCCAGTTGATTGCGCCGTCGCTGACGGCCTCCGCTCCCCTGGCGGAGCGATCCAACTAACCAGAATACACCAGTTGGGTCGTTCGTGCAGGTGACTGCCATTATGCGTTTAAGTGACGTCCACTTGACCGGGAAGTGACGAACGGCAATTCTCAGATGGGGAAAACTCGAGAGGAACGAAACGTCTTGTTGTTTTTGGCGGCAGTTCGCGCTAACGTCCGGGATTATGCGCTGGTGGTTGCTGATTACTTTTCCTGCCGTACTGGGTTTTTCCGGATGGTCGCCACCACAGGAATCCAACACAGGCTACGTCGGGCGCGAAGCCTGCCAGCCATGCCACAGCTCCATCTACGAAACTTATCGCAAAGTGAGCATGTCCCGAACCTTTGACCGGATCGAGTTAGCGCCCCCGATCGAGAGTTGGACAACCAACAATCGCTTCTACCACGAAGCCTCCGACCAGCACTTCGTCATGAGCCGGCGTGATGGAAAGTACTTTCAGCAACGTTACAGACTGGATGCCGACGGCAACCAGGTCGACAGCCTCGAAAGAGAGATACATTTCACGATTGGGTCTGCAAATCAGGAACGGGACTATTTCAACCTGTCCGAGGCCGGCGAACTGACGCAGTTTCCCATCGTCTGGTATTCGGGCGAGGAGGCATGGGGTATCGCACCCGGATATGACTGGCCCGAGCACCATGAATTCTCCCGGCGGGTCAACTACCGTTGTGTTTTCTGCCACAACGCCTATCCGTCTCTACCGGAAGGCGCCGACCGTTACGACGCCAGCTTGTCGTTGTTTCCAAAGGATTTACCCCTGGGTGTCGACTGCGAACGCTGCCACGGTCCCGGCGAGGCACATGTCCGCTTGGCTTCGGCGGGCGGATCGGCAAGCCAGGTTCAGGCAAGCGTCGTAAACCCGGCACGGCTCACACGTCAAGCCCAGCTCGACGTGTGTCTGCAGTGCCACCTCGCCACAACCGTCGCACCAACCCCCGGGTCCGTACTGAAGACCGGACGCGACGTGTTTTCGTACCGGCCGGGCGAGCCGCTGACCGACTATGCGGTGTATTTCGATTACCCGTCCGATACCGGTCACGACGACGACTTCAACCTTGTCCATCAAGGATACCGGCTCGCCAAATCACAATGCTTTCTGAACAGCTCGATGACGTGCACGACTTGCCACAACCCCCATCAGGTCCCAGATAACAAGAAGGCCTTCTACAACGACAAATGCATGACTTGTCACGACTTAAACACCTGCAAGCTGGAGCCGGAAGCTCGTTCGACCAACGGCGACGATTGCGTCGCCTGCCACATGCCGAAGCGACGGACCCAGGACATCGTGCACGTCGTCCTGACGGACCACAATATCCAGCGACGTCCCGGTCAGAACCTGCTGGAGCCGCTCGAAGAGAGACACGACCGAAAATATGATGGGGAACTTGATTTCTATTTCACGGAACAGCAGGACGACCTTCATCTGGGGCTGGCGCTGGTTCGTGGAGCAGACGTTGGCCGTGGGGTCGGGCTGCTCAACCAGGCCATCTCAAACGAAGAGCCGACTTCGGCCGAACCCTATTTCTACCTGGCTTCCGGACTCGTCACCCTGGGCCGGAAGGAGCAGGCAATCACCAACTACGAAAAGGCCCTGGAATTGGATCCCGCCCATGCGGAAGCTCGCTACAACCTGGGAATCATCCTGTTGAACGAAGGTCGGCTTGTCGAGGCGATCGAGGCTTTCGAACTGGCGCTAGGGCAGCAACCGGCGTTCGCAGATGCCCATGTCGCGGCCGGCAGCGCAAAGTCCCGGCTGGGGCGATTGGACGAAGCTGTTGCCCACTACCGGAACGCAGTCGCCATCGATCCACTGCATACTGTGGCGTTGAACAACCTGGGACTGATCGAAATGCAGGTTGGGGACAAGGATCGGGCGCAGGACTACTTCAGACAGGTGTTAGGGATACGCCCGGACGACGCCACGGCGCGAGACAGCCTCGAGAAGATGCGAAGCGCACCAGACCCGAAGTGATTCGCATCACCGATGATGCCCCGCTCCCCCACGAGTGAAGAGTTCCGCTTATTTTATTCGTCTTTGCCGAAGACCTTCAGCGTCAATGCCTTTCACGGTCACCACCCGACAAAGCCCGTCATGACAAGGCCGATGGCGACGATGGCGGTTATCAGCTGCAACGGACCGGGAACAAACAGAACCGCCAGAAGCAGATTGAGTCCGAGGACGATCCGAACCGCCATCTCTTTCCCAACCACCCTGCTTGACTTGAACATATAGACACCTCACCCGATCACACACGGTATCCCGTTGACCGGACCGCGGTCAGCGTCATGGAACACATCCCCGTGTGACAGGAGGTGATTGTACCGCAGTCATCGAATAATTAGGGAGCAGAGCCCTCAATACCCGAATTCAAAGACGTGTTCGGTCTTGAGGCTCTGCTTCTGAACGATCTAATTCCTCTAAATACTGCTCATCAGGGTCCGCTGGGAAAAGGGAAGATACGCGAGGCCGGCAGCACCCACCAGCGCGAGCCCGATGCTGATTCTGTGGGCCACCAGCAGCGGGGACGCGGCCCAGAGTCCATCCAGCACCAGCAGGATGGGGAACAAGCGCTTGAATTTCACGCCGGCCGCAGGGTGGCCCAGGCCGACGGAAGAAAGCAGGTAGAGACGCACTGCGATGCCGCACATCGCGGTCACGACAACCAGGGGCAGACCGAAGGCAATCGAGTCCAGACCAAGGCGCCCAAACGCCGCTTCGAGATCTCGAACGAAGAAGAGTGCTGTGCTGTACATGGCGAGATAGCCAAACTGGACGACGAGGAAGATGCCCCGCGACCCCTTCAGAGGCAGGGCAAATTCCACTTCCATTTCCGTTTCCGTCCGCAAAACCGATTCGACCTGGGCAGGGACTACGGGGTTGGCTGCCCGGGCCACGACCTCGACCTCGGCAAGGAAACGATAGCCCTTTCGCGGCAGGGTCTCGAGCAGGCGCCGATCCGAGTGGTCGTCTCCCAGGGCTTCCCGTATCTTCTTGATCGCGGTGTTGATCGCGTGATCGAACTCCACAAACTGGCTGTCCCGCCACAGTGCCTGCTGAATTTCGTCCCGGGTGACCAACTCCCCGGCGCGACCAGCCAGCAGGATCAATAACTTGGTCGGCTGATCCTGGAGCCGAACTCGAACACCGTTCTTTTGGAGTTCCCCTGTCCTCAGATCCAACTCGAACGAGTCAAATCGAAGCAGAGCGGGTTGCTGGTTCTCGCTCATCTGGCATTAATCCTGGTTGGTTGCCTGCTCTGGTATAGCACTATATCTCGGGGCTCGCAATGGCGACAATGCACCAAGGCTCGCCAAATCAACAAGTTGGGTGTCCAGAAAGCGCTTCAGAAACAGTTCAAACAGAATCCACCTGTCGTCGATTGCCACTCCTGCGGTCTTACCCCAAAATTCGCAACAACTTTTGGAGAAGGAGAGAGGAATGAAGCCAACTGAAGTTCACCCACACCAGCGAATTTGAATCTTGAGGGGTATCTTACGAGTCGGCCTGGCCTGGGTCATGCTAATTAAGGGACGGAGGCCTGATTAAATCAAAGTGTTGATTCCACACATGTTGCACTAATTACGCCTCCGTCCCTTAATTAGAATTTGTCTTCTCCGCCCGCCATAAGGCCATTCTGTATTTCAGACCTGTCCATGATTGGGGGTTCAGTTTCACCAGGAAGACCAGGTAGGCCACGATCAGGACCAGCAGACAAGCTTCGCCCAGGCGGCTGTAGGAATCGATGATTCGGCCGTCACTCCATCCGAACTGCCAGGAGAGGCGGTCCATGTCGCCATCCGCATCCCCGGCTCCGAGAATGGAGCCCCACGGAATCTGGGCCTGGCCGGTCCGGACGCGATGCCACAGCCAGAAATTCTGCCAGAAGGTGCTCGCTGCTATGACCAGAACGACATAGCGCCAGAAGTCCCAACGCCATCGGTCAGGCATCCGGAAGTAAAAGCTGATCATCAGGAGCGTACTTAGGTAGAACTCGCCCCCTACCCCACCGAATGTCACCCAGAACTCGATCGAGGGTGCCGACAACCTCCAGGTCATAAAGAACTGGACGAGCGCGATGCCGCCCGCCATGGCCATCGGCCATCGCAGCCTCTCTCGCCAACCGGTACTGAAAAGCACGGCCAGCAGGAAGAGGAGGGCAAAGTATACAACCGCAGACCGGTCCGGCTGCCAGCTCGTCCATCCGAACGGCAGCGGCAGCGCACGTCGACCGCCCAGCCAGGCGACGGTGGCATGACCGAACTCGTGAATCCAAACGTGGAAAGGCGCCAGAAAGCCGGAAACAGGTCCCGCGTTAATGATCACGGCCAGAAGAGCCGCTACAGGCAGGGCAAGTGCGTGGCCGACAGGATCGTTGAACGAGAACCGGTCGAACCGTCCTCTTTTTTCGCTGCCTGATTGTTCAAATTCGTGGGCCCATCCCTCGGACAAGGCTTTCGGACCGTTCCGTACGGCGTACACCTTGTACTGCCGGACACCCGACAGGTTCAGATCCTCGAAAGCGGTAAATATCAACGCAGCCCCAACGCCCTCGCCGGGCACATCGTCGACATCGAGCAGGATCTGCAACCGATCCCCCTTGAAACGGAGCTTCAACCCCGGACGCCGGCCTCTGAACGTCTTGTTGAGAAGCGCCGGCCACAGATCTGTGTTTCCCCTCGCTGCTTCGCTCCGGAGTCGTTCGACATATGCGGCATCCAGTACCGGTGCGTCGGATCCGACGATATCGCTCTGGGGATCCGAGGCCCCCGACTGCAGGTAGATCGGCAACACATGATCGAGTTCGCCGGCATCCAGCCAGGCTCCTCCGCAGACTGTGCAGACGTCAATGAGCGCGCCGTCGGCATCACGTGATTCGAGAGTCCGTTCGCAGCCTGGACACTTGTAATGAGTTGATCCAAAACGAACTTGCGGGTTGAAACCCTGATTGATCCCGACAAGCGTTCGGGTCAGATCCCCATCTGCCAGGATTCGCGGGAGGCTCTTGAAGGCGACGAACTGCGAATGGCTGATCCACAACCCGTGACAGTAAGGACACGATTCGGCCCGCAGCTGGCCCGCACTGTGTACGGTCATGGAATGTTCATCAATTGGGCACTGCATGAGCAACCCGCCTTCGAAGTTGAAGTGAATTGTATCGGAAAAGCAAAGGATCAAGGAAGTCTCCGACGGCCCGATCAAAGCGACTGGCGCATCGGAATTCGACTTGAACGGACGGGCGGTCACGGAGATTTCCGGCGAAGGACCGACGACGCGATTCCCTGCGCCTGCGGCAACGCGCTCCATTTTACGACCCGAATCGCTGCGCTAGAGACGAGGCAACTAGCTGTTTGACCCTGCCTTCCAGTCTTAGTAAAATCAGGGCGTGGGGAGCGGAACGGGCTGAATGTCATAGCCAGGGGTGCCGAAGAAACTTTGGAGTGCGCCCCGCAAACTGGAGAGTTATTTCCCCAGGATTAGTACAGGCC
>CAZOZZ010000032.1:0-31440 GCA_964584435.1 uncultured Solibacteraceae bacterium
CCTGGTCGCGTCCTACTAATGGACTGTACCGGAACTTTAGGGGTGCTGTACTAGAGCTTCCTTCGTCGTTTGATCCATCTCCAGGCGGTCTCGACGATGTTTGGCAAATCGCTGTACTGCGGTTTCCAATCCAGCAAGGCAGCAGCTCTCTCGGCCGACGCGACCAGTCGCGGAGGATCTCCTTCCCTCCGTGCCGCTTCGTCAGCCCTGAAATCCAGTCCGGTGACCTTGCGGACCATCCCGATGACCTCCCTGACGGATGCCCCCTTCCCGGTTCCCAGGTTGATTGCTTGAGAATCGATGTCCCCTGCGAGCAGGCGCTGGAGTCCGGTTACGTGTGCCGCAGCGAGGTCGGTGACGTGGATGTAATCGCGTATGCAGGTTCCGTCTGCGGTCGGGTAGTCTGTGCCGTATATCTTCACCGAGGGTCGCAGTCCGGCAGCAGCGTCGAGCACCAGAGGGATCAGGTGTGTTTCAGGGCTGTGATCCTCCCCTGACGATCCCCCGGGGTCCGCCCCGGCAGCGTTAAAGTATCGCAGTGAGAGATATCGCACGTCGTAGGCCATGTAAAACCACGCCATCGCCCGCTCGAATGCCAGCTTGGTTTCTCCGTACGGATTTATCGGTGCCTGAGGATGGTCTTCTGAAAGGTTCTCTGTTTCCGGAATCCCGTATGTCGCGCACGTCGACGAGAAGATGAGGTTCCGGACGCCGGCCTCCTGCATGACGTTGAGCAGGTTGAGGCCGCCCCCCACATTGGTTTCGTAATAGAGCCCGGGGTGCGCGTGCGATTCCCCTACAAGAGCCTTACCGGCGAAGTGCACGACGCCCTCGATCGGGTATTGATGAAATGCACTCTGGAGATCGTTGAACCGACGTATGTCTCCTTCGACCAGGGGAGTTCCGCGGACGAAGTCGCGGTATCCGGTCGAGAAATCGTCGAAGATGACCGGTTCGAAACCGGCGTCCGTGAGGGCTCTGACGGTGTGGCTGCCGATGTATCCGGCACCGCCTGTGACAAGGATCATGACGCTTGATCGTCCGGCAAATTGAGGAGGACATTTCGAAAGTAGTCGATCGTCCGCGTGAGGCCTTCATCGATATCCACCCGGGGTTCCCAGTCCAGAATCCGGCGGGCGCGACCTATGTCCGGACAGCGTACGCGGGGGTCGTCTTCGGGCAGGGGATGCGCTTCGATCTCGCTCCGGCTTCCGGTGAGGCTGAGGATTCGTTGGGCGAGTTCCTCAACAGTCCGTTCTCGAGGGTTGCCGATGTTGAATGGGAGTGCCGTTTCTCCGGACCGATCCGCCTCGAGGAGCCTCAAGATGCCTTCGACCAGGTCGTCCACGTAGCAGAAACTGCGAGTCTGTTCGCCCTTTCCGTAGATCGTCAGGGGCTCCTCTTTTAGAGCCTGGACGATGAAATTCGAAACGACACGGCCGTCGTCAGGTCGCATTTGGGGGCCATAAGTGTTGAAGATTCGAACCACCCGTGTGTCCATCTCGTGATATCGGCCGTATGCGACCGTCATCGCCTCGGCGAATCTCTTCGCTTCGTCGTAGACGCCGCGGGGTCCCACCGGATTCACATTCCCCCAGTAGTCTTCCGTCTGCGGGTTGATCAACGGGTCCCCGTAGACTTCCGACGTGCTTGCGAGCAGGAACCGCGCTCCCTTCTCCCTGGCAAGTCCCAGCGCCTTGTGGCTCCCCAACGAGCCGACCTT
Organism: uncultured Solibacteraceae bacterium; assembly: GCA_964584435.1. GTDB lineage: Bacteria > Acidobacteriota > Terriglobia > 20CM-2-55-15 > 20CM-2-55-15 > CAZOZZ01. Next base: position 1,724 of record CAZOZZ010000032.1, read on the forward strand.
CAGGGTTTGAATCGGCATCTCCAGGTAATCGCGCGGAGATGCCGGGGAAGCGAAATGGAGGACCCGATCGACCGGTCCTGCGACATGAATGAATTCGGTGACGTTGTGGTGAATGAATTTGAAGCCGGCTCGGCCAATCAAGTCTGCGACGTTGTCGGCGTTTCCCGTAAGCAGGTTGTCCAGGCAGACAACCTCGTATCCCGAATCCATCAAACGGCGACAGAGGTGGCTTCCGAGGAAACCCGCGCCGCCGGTAACTACCGCCCGTCTCATGGTCTACTTCCTGCCGACGCTGTAATACGTGAAGCCCATCTCTCTCATCTGTGAAGGGCTGTAGATATTGCGGCCATCAAATACAACGGGGTCACGCATCAGCGACTTCATGCGCTCGAAGTTCGGGTTTCGGAAGGCCTGCCATTCAGTGATCAGCATGAGGGCATCGGCCCCTTCGAGGCAATCGTAGTTGTTTTTTGCGAGTTGGATCCGGGAGCCGAAGATCCGCTCGGCCTCTTCCTTCGCTTCCGGATCATAGGCTGCCACGGAGCCACCCCGTTTGAGCAGGCCCTCTATGATGTCGACGGCCGGCGCCTCCCGCATGTCATCGGTTCGGGGCTTGAACGCCAGTCCCCAAATTGCGAATCGCTTCGACGAGAGATCCTCTCCAAAGTGCTTCAGTACCTTGCCGAGGAACCGCAACCGCTGTTCCCGGTTCACTGCATTGACCGCTTCCAGGATTCGCAGAGGATAATCCTGCTGCCGGCCGGTCTCGATCAGGGCCTCAACGTCCTTCGGAAAGCAACTTCCACCGAACCCGGCCCCGGCAAACAGGAACGACTGGCCGATTCTGGAATCCAGGCCAATACCTTTGCGAATCATATCGACGTCGGCGCCGACGAGTTCGCAGAGGTTGGCGAACTCGTTCATGAAAGAGATTCGTGCCGCTAGAAACGCGTTGGCGGCATACTTTGTCATTTCGGCTGTTCGAACGTCCGTTACCAGGACGGGACTTCCCGTGCGGACGAATGGTGCGTAGAGCTCGCGGACGATTTCAGCGGCCCTCTCGTCTTCGGCGCCGATAATGACGCGGTCGGGTTTCATGAAATCTTCTACGGCTGCGCCTTCTTTGAGAAACTCCGGATTGGAAATGATGTCGAAGGGCTGGTCCGTTTCAGCCTGTATGATGTCGTTGACCTTCTCGGTCGTACCGATCGGAACCGTCGACTTCATGACGATCACCTTGAAGCGATCCATTGCCCGACCTATGTCCACCGCAACCGAGTGCACGGCACCGAGGTCCGCTCGACCGTTGACCTGAGGGGTACCGACCGCGATGAACGTCACGAAGGATTTCTTAACCGCGCTCTCGAGGTTTGTCGTGAAGCTCAGGCGGCCCTCGCGAAGATTTCTTTCGACGATTTCAGGCAGTCCCGGTTCGTATATCGGGACTTTACCTTTGGAAAGCTTCTTGACCTTCTCCTCGTCGTTATCGACACAGATCACGTCGTTGCCGCTCTCAGCGAAGCAGCTGCCCGCAACCAGGCCCACGTAACCAGTTCCAATGATGGCGATATTCAACGTCTACTCCAGATAATCCTGAATCGAGGCTCCGACCTTTGTCAGGAAGGTGTTGGCAAGCGACGGGATTCCGCCAAGGTCTTCGTCCAGCATGATCTTTTCAATCCGATGCAGGGGATAGAAGATCGTGGTCGGGCGCACACCACTCTCCTCTTCGTCGGTGACGTCGTTCATCCAGTCGTCAAACGCCTTGATATCGACTCCCCGGATCGTCACGCCCGACAAACCGATCTCGATCAAGCGCCCGACAAACCGCTCGGTCGGGTTTTGAAGGTTGATGATGACGAAAGAATTTTCATGCATGAATCAGCTAATAGCCACCGGTTCCGCTACCCTCTCTCAACAACGATCGCAAATCCCTGGCCGCCGCCGATACAGAGAGCCGCAACGCCCTTCTTTGCATCCTGCTTTTCCATTTCATAAATCAGCGTGACAAGAATTCTTGCACCGCTGGCTCCCAGCGGGTGCCCCAGGGCGATCGCTCCTCCGTTGACGTTCACCCGTGCCGGATCGAGTTCGAGTTCCTTGACTACGGCAACCGACTGGACCGCGAATGCTTCGTTGAGTTCGAACAGATCAATATCGGAAGGCTTGAGGCCGGCCTTCTCGAGTGCCTTCTTGACGGCGGGAACGGGGCCCATACCCATGTATAGCGGGTCCACGCCCGCCGACGCGTATGAGCGAATAACGGCTTGGGGCTTAAGACCCATTTCCCGGGCTCGCGAGGCAGAAACCACCGCCATGGCTGCGGCACCGTCGTTGATGCCCGAAGCGTTGCCGGCCGTGACAGTTCCATCCTTCTTGAATGCCGGTCGGAGTTTGGCTAGCTTTTCAATGGTCGTAGCTCTCGGGTATTCGTCCGTGTCAAAGACGATCGGGTCGCCTTTTCTCTTCGGAATCACGAACGGCGTAATCTCGTCCTTGAACCGGCCGTCGGCAATCGCCCGGATCGCCCTCGTCTGGCTCTCCAGTGCGAACTGATCCTGCTCTTCCCTGCTGACCTTGTACCATTCCGCGATGTTCTCCGCCGTGATGCCCATGTGAATGAAGTTGCTCAGCGAACAGGACAGGCCGTCGTAGACCATCGAGTCGATAAGCTCGCCGTGGCCCAGGCGGTACCCGGAGCGTGCCTTCGGCAGGAGGTAGGGGGCCGTGTTCATCGATTCCATGCCGCCGACGAGGAATACGTCGTCATCGCCGGCCTTGATGGATTGCGCGGCAAGGGCAACGGACTTCAGCCCCGATCCACATACCTTGTTGACCGTATACGACGGAACATCCGGCCCGAAGCCGGCTTTGATGGCAGCCTGCCGGGCCGGGTTCATTCCCGATCCGCCCTGGATCACATTACCCATGATGATCTCTTCGACCGCCGTCGCTTCCAGACCGGATCGAACCAGTGCCTGCTTAAGAACCTCCGCTCCCAGGTCGGTGACGTGGGCATCTTTCAAAGTGCCGCCGAAACTTCCGATGCCGAGCCGAACTGCCCCTGTTATGACTGCGTCCATGTTTCCCCCTTCAGAAACGCCCGATCTCGCCTTCCGTGTACAAAGTCGGCTCCGTAAGCTTCTGTACGTCTTCGAGACTGCTTCCTTCCCGCAGTTCCTTAACCTGGAAACCTCTTTCCGTGATGTCGATGGTGCACAGCTCCGTAACGACCGTGTTGACGACGCCCACACCTGTGAGAGGTAGCGTACATTTCTTGAGAAGCTTGGGCCTGCCGTCCTTTGTGGCATGGATCATGGCGACGATGACGCGCTTAGCTCCTGCGACCAGGTCCATCGCGCCACCCATCCCCTTGACCATCTTGCCGGGTATCATCCAGTTGGCCAGATTGCCTTTTTCATCGACCTGCATGGCGCCCAGAACCGTCAGGTCCACGTGCCCTCCGCGTATCATGGCGAACGAATCGGCACTCGAAAAGTAAGCAGATCCGGCCAGTTCGGTGACTGTCTCCTTTCCGGCGTTGATCAAATCCGCGTCCTCATTGCCTTCCACGGGAAAGGGTCCGATTCCGAGTAGTCCGTTTTCCGACTGTAAGATGACCTCGGTGCCTTCGGCGATGTAGTTGGCGCACAGTGTCGGCATGCCGATCCCAAGATTTACGTAATAGCCGTCCTCAAATTCGCCGGCGATCCGTCGTGTGATGATCTCGCGAGGGTGAGCCATTATGCGCCTCCTTTGAGGACGGTCAGTTGTTCGATTCGCTTCTCGTATTCTTCGCCCTGCAGGATCTTCTGAACATAGATCCCCGGAGTGTGGACGGAGTCCGGATCCAGCGCCGCCCGATCGACGAGCTCTTCGACCTCTGCGATCGTTACACGGCCCGCGGTGGCCATCATCGGGTTGAAGTTGCGGGCTGTCTTCCTGTACACGAGGTTGCCCCAGTTATCGCCTTTCCATGCTTTCACGAACGAGAAATCTGCATTCAATGGCTTCTCCAGGACGTACATCTTGCCGTCGATTTCCCGCGTCTCCTTGTCCTCGGCGATCAGCGTGCCATACCCGGTGGGTGTAAAGAATCCTGCGATGCCCGCACCACCTGCCCGGATCCTTTCGGCGAAAGTTCCCTGGGGAACCAGCTCGATTTCAAGTTCTCCCGACAAGACGAGCTCTTCGAACAATTTGTTCTCGCCCACGTAGGTGGATATCATCTTCTTGACCTGCCTCGTCTGGAGCAACCGGCCGATACCGAAGTCGTCTACACCCGCGTTGTTGCTCATCACGGTGAGATCTTTTACGCCCGTTTCGCGGAGGGCAGCGATCAAGTTCTCCGGTATTCCGCATAAGCCGAAGCCACCCATCATGATGGTCGCTCCGTCCTGAATGTCTGAAATCGCCTCTGCGGCACTTGCCACAACCTTATTCATGCGTCTTCCTCCAAATAGACAACGGTTCGTATGAAAGATAGCATGCTCGTTCGAACCCGGACTTTACAGCCGGACCGCTCATGATCCGCGCAGTTTCCGAACAAAGCTTCCCACCGCTTCTGCCATGTCATCCTTATTCATTTGTTTCTCGATCTGTTGGACAATCGCACTTCCCACGATCGCGCCATCCGCCTCAGCCCACACGGCTTGGACATGTTCGGGAGCAGAAATACCGAAGCCAACCGCAATCGGTTGATCCGTATGCCTCTTCAGCAGCCTGACGAATTCTACCAGTTCGTCGGACAACTGGTTTGTTTCCCCCGTCACACCTGTCCGCGACACGGCGTAGAGGAACCCTGTAGAAGTGCGTGCGATCTTCGGTATCCGTTCCGCCGAGCTTGTCGGAGCCACGAGGAAGACCGTGTTCAATCCTTCCGCCTTCATCGTCCGAACGAACGGGCCGGCCTCCTCGACGGTAAGGTCGCTGGCCAGGATGCCGTCGAGACCCGCGTGGGCAGCATCTTTGGCGAGTCGCTCCAACCCGTGATTCAGGAGGGGGTTGTAATAACTCATCAGCATGAGCGGGATGTCGGATGTTTCACGAATCCTCTTGACCAGGTCCAGGATCTTCCCGAGCGTTACGTCGTTGGCCAGGGCCCTTTCCGTGGCACGCTGGATGACTGGTCCATCGGCGATCGGGTCCGAGAAAGGTACGCCGATCTCGATGAGGTCGGCGCCGGCTGCCTCGAGGGAAAGCACCAGGTCGTATGTGCCCTCTAAACTCGGATCCCCGGCCGTGATGTAAGGGATAAATGCTTTCTTCCCTTCCGCCCTCAGGTCCTCAAACCTTTTGTCGATCCGTGTCATTTCGAATCAGGCTTCCGCTCGAACCCTGCAACTTCCTGCACGTCCTTGTCCCCCCGCCCCGACACATTGATGATGACGACCTGGCCGGATTCGAGTTCCTGAGCCTTCGCGCCGGCCACCGCGTGTGCACTCTCCAGAGCCGGAATGATCCCCTCCAGGCGGCTCAATTCGTGAAATGCGTCGAGAGCGTCGGCATCTCCTATCGAGGTATAGGTTACTCGTCCGGACTCGTGCAACGCGGCGTGCTCCGGGCCCACTGCCGGATAATCCAGTCCGGCCGACACCGAATGGGTCGGCACGACCTGTCCGTCCTCATCCTGCAGAATATAGGAATAAGTCCCGTGGAGCACACCCGGTCTTCCGCCGGAAAATCGGGCGGCGTGTTCTCCCTGTTCCGGCCCCCTCCCTCCCGCTTCGACGCCGACCATTCGCACCTCGCTGTCTTCGAGAAACGGTGCAAACAGACCGATGGAGTTGGATCCCCCGCCCACACAGGCCACCAGGAGATCGGGCAGCCGGCCCTCCTGATCGATGATCTGCGCACGGGCTTCGCGCCCGATCACCGACTGAAAGTCGCGAACCATTTCCGGGTACGGATGCGGTCCCAGGACCGAACCGAGCATGTAATACGTTGTCCGGACGTTGGTCACCCAATCCCGCATCGACTCGTTGATCGCGTCCTTGAGCGTTTTGCTTCCGGACCCGACCGGCAGGACACGTGCACCGAGCAACTTCATCCGGAAGACGTTCAGCTCCTGACGGCGGATGTCTTCTTCTCCCATATAGACGTCGCATTCCAGGCCGAGTAAAGCGCAGACCGTGGCGGTCGCGACCCCGTGCTGGCCCGCGCCGGTCTCGGCAATGATCCGTTTCTTGCCCATCCGTTCGGCCAGCAGCCCCTGGCCCAGACAATTGTTGATCTTGTGCGCACCTGTATGGTTCAGGTCCTCCCGCTTGAGGTAGATCTTCGCGCCCCCCCAGGATTTGCCAAGACGCTTTGCAGAGTACAGAGGTGTAGGACGGCCCGAATAATGCCGGAATAGTTCTTCCAGGCGGTTCTGGAAGGCAGCGTCCTGGCGTGCCTGGGCGTAGGCCTCTTCGAGTTCCTCAAGCGGATGCATGAGAGTTTCAGGAACAAACTGTCCGCCGTAAGATCCATAGTGTCCGGTCATTTCAGAAATCCTCTGAACAGGAAAGGGACTTCACCACGAAGTCGCGAAGACAACGAGGAAAAGGGATTCTTCATACAAATCAAACTCCTCTTTCTTCGTCTTCTTTGCGTCTTCGCGTTCGAAAACATCAAGAGTTCCTTCCGCATCGACTTCTCAGTTCGCGTCCGCGCTCTGGACTGCCTCGACGAAACGCCGCATCGATTCGTAGTCTTTCTTTCCGGGTTCGCTTTCAACACCGCTGGAGACATCCACGGCAAAAGGATGAAGCTCTCCGATCGCCGATGCTACGTTTCGCGGGTTGAGCCCTCCCGCGAGGATGATGCGACCGAAGGCGTTTGCACCTGCCGCCTTCGACCAGTTGAAGACCCGTCCTGTGCCGCCAAACGCTTTCGGGCTGTACGCGTCCAGCAGGAAGGCCGACGCCTGATAGTTTCGAAGGCTGTCTACCTTAAACTCCTCATCCACGCGAATCGCTTTGATGACCTTTACCCGATTGATCATGGAGCAGTAGTCCGGCGTTTCATCACCGTGGAGCTGCACGGCGTCCAGCTGAATCGAAACCGCGAAATCTTCCAGGGCCTGCGGATCCTCATAGTTGACAAACACGCCTACGGCAGCCACAAAAGGTGGGAGCGATTCAATGATCCGCATGGCGCGTTCCGGTGTTACCGATCGAGAGCTCCCTTCGAAAAAGTTCAGGCCGATCGCGTCGGCGCCGAGCATAGCCGCGTCGCGCGCGTCTTCAATGCCGGTAACCCCGCACATCTTGATTCGGGTCACAACAGGCCCCTCAACATGGCGCCGGGATCGTCGGCTGTTAGAAAGTACTCGCCGATCAGAAAGGCGTTTGCACCGGCATCCGCCAGAAACTCGACGTCCCTGGTATTGTGAATGCCGCTTTCAGCGATGAACAACACGTCGTCGGGAATCATTTTGCCGAGCCTCAGGGATGTTTCAAGATGCACATCGAATGTCTTCAGGTCCCGGTTGTTGACGCCGATGATCGTTGCACCCGCTTCGAGCGCCTCTTCCATTTCCGATTCATCGTGAACTTCCACGACGGCATCGAGCCCCGCTTCCAAGGCCGAGTCGAGAAGCACTTTCAACTCTTCGACCTTCAGCATGGCCACGATGAGCAGGAGCGCGCTGGCCCCTGCAGCACGTGTTTCCAGGATCTGGTATCGATCGAATACGAAGTCCTTCCTCAATACGGGCAGCCGGGAAGCTTCACCCGCCTTCCTGACCCAATCGAGATTCCCCTGGAAGAAATCCTGTTCGGTGACTACCGAGAGTGCGGCTGCACCGGACTCCGCATAGGTTCGCACAAGCGCCTCGACGTCCAGGTCCTTCGCAAGGATTCCTTTTGACGGCGAGGCCTTCTTCACTTCCGCAATGATGCGTCTGGCGCCTTTTCGAGCAAGCGCATCGTGAAACGAGATCGGTTGCGGAGTGACAGATGCCATGTTTCCGACGATGGCTTCCGGAACCCGAATTCGAGAGGCTTCGACACGGCGGCGTTTAGCTTCGATGATCCGTGCCAGGATATGACTGGATTCCAGAGTCTTCATGCCGCCGAAAATGCTTTCAACTGATCGAGTTTCTGACGAGCCGCACCGGAGTCGATCGATTGTACGGCAAGTCGGAAGCCGCCCCTCAGATCTCCCGCCAGACCGGTGGCGGCTATCGCAGCCGCGGCGTTTATCAACACGACATTGCGTCGGGGGCCGGCTTCTCCCGACAGAACGCCTTGAATGATGCGTGCGTTCGTTGCTCGATCCCCTCCCTTGAGAGCATCGGATCCCGCCCGTTCGATACCGAAGTCCTCGGGTTCAACACTGAAGCGGCGTGTCTCCCCGTTTGTGACTTCCACAACATCGGTCGGCGCGGACAGGGTGATCTCATCGACTCCGTCCCGACCGTGAACGACAAATCCATGACGGACGCCCAGACGGGCAACAGCTCCGGCCATCAGATCCAGGAGAGCTTCCGAGTAGACCCCGATGACCTGGAACGTGGCCCCCGCCGGGTTTGCCAGCGGACCGAGGATATTGAAAACCGTCTGGACCTTCAGCTGCTTCCGTGCCGGCATTACGTACTTCATCGACGCGTGAAAGCCAGGGGCAAAGAGAAAGCCGATACCAACTTTGTCGAGGACATGGCGAAGCTCGGCAGGTGACATTTGAATATTGACGCCCAGACTCTCCAGAACGTCTGCGCTTCCGCACTGGCTGCTGGCCGCCCGATTGCCATGTTTGGCGACCCTGGCCCCGGCCCCCGCCGCCACGAAAGCCGCCGCTGTAGATATATTGAAGCTCCCGGATCCATCGCCACCGGTACCGCAGGTATCGAGGACCTCCAGGGGCTCCCCGTTCCAGAGAGGCGTAGCCTTCTCGCGCATGACCCGGGCGAATCCGACGACCTCATCCTGGGTCTCTCCCTTCATGCGCAGCGCCGTAAGGAAGGCCCCGATCTGCGCGTCGGTGGCCCTTCCGGTCATGAGCTCTTCCATAGCCGCCCGCGCTTCGGCTTCGGTCAGGTCGCGGTTCTCGATCAGTTTTTGAATGATCCCGGTAATCACTGGAGTTCCAATTTCAAGAAATTCAAAAGCAGGTCTCGCCCAACCTCGGTCATGATCGACTCCGGATGGAACTGAATACCCTCGGTGGGAAATTCGCGATGTCGAAGGCCCATGACGACCCCTTCGTCAGCCGTCGCGCTGACTTCCAGACAGTCGGGCACATCGTCGACCATGAGGGAATGATAACGTGTCGCGGGGAAGTTCTGCGGCAACCCACCGAAGAGCGTCTTTCCGTCGTGTCGGATGTTGCTGACCTTGCCGTGCATCAGAGTGGGGGCCTGAACGACCCTTCCTCCGAACACCTCGCCGATGGCCTGATGACCGAGGCACACTCCCAGTATGGGAACTCTCGTGTGGAAGTGCTCGACGACGGCCTCGGAAATGCCTGCGTTCGACGGTACGCCGGGTCCCGGTGATATGACGATGCGTGCGGGATTGAGCTGGGCGACGGCATCGAGTTCTGTCTTGTCGTTCCTGAACACCTGCAATTCCTCGCCCAACTCGCCAAGGTACTGCACCAGGTTGTAGGTGAATGAGTCGTAGTTGTCGATAACCACGATCACAACTCGAAACCCCGGGCCGCCAGTTCGACTGCCCGAATCAGGGCACGCGCCTTGTTGACGGTTTCCACGAACTCGCTCTCCGGCACCGAGTCGGCCACGATTCCACCCCCGGCCTGGATATAGCCGCGGTTCTCCTTGGCGACGAGCGTCCGGATCGCGATGCACGAATCCAGGTTGTTGCTGAAGTCCAGGTAGAGTACGGCCCCGGCATACACACCTCTCTTCGTGGGTTCCTTCTCGTCGATAATTTCCATGGCGCGAACCTTGGGCGCCCCCGAGACCGTACCGGCTGGGAAGCAGGCCATCAGCGCGTCGAAGCGGTCGACGTCGTCGCGAAGCTCAGCCCGGAGCGAGGAAACCAGGTGCATCACATGAGAGTAACGTTCGATGAACATGAAGTCCTCGACGCGAACCGTTCCGTATTTCGAAACGCGGCCCAGGTCGTTCCTTCCCAGATCCACCAGCATCACGTGTTCGGCCCGTTCCTTGTCATCGGCCAGGAGTTCTTCGGCCAGAGCTTGATCCTCTGCTTCGTCCTTGCCGCGCGGTCGTGTTCCTGCGATGGGGCGATAATAGGCTTCGCCGTCGTGGACCTTAACCAGCATTTCCGGTGAAGCTCCGACGATCGTGGCGTTCGGCATCTTGAGAAAATACATATACGGTGACGGGTTGACGATGCGAAGGGCCCGGTAGATCTCAAACGGGGGCACCGGCAATTCGACCTCGAACCGTTGTGAAAGCACGACCTGGAAGATGTCGCCCGCGGTGATATGTTTCTTGGCGTCCTCGACCGCATCCAGATAATCGGGCTTCTCAAAATTCGAACGGACAGGCACATCTTCTTGCAGCTTCTTCGGTAACGGCTCCTCTATCGGCTTCCGGAGCAGAGCTTCGGTTCGTTCGATCTCCAGTACAGCGGTTTCGTATTGAGGCTCGATCGGTTCGTCGGCTTCTTCCACGAACAGGTTCGAAACGATGTGGATCTGGTTGCGCACATGATCGAAGGCGAGGATCGTCTTGTAGAACATCAGGGCCGCGTCGTCGACGGCGAGATCGTCCGTCCCGGTGGAAGGAACATCTTCGATCAGGCGGACCATGTCGTAGCCGAAGAACCCCACACCGCCGCCCGTAAACGGGGGCAATCCGGGGAGGGTCACAGACTGAAAGCGATTCATCGTTTCCCGCACCGCACCGAAGAACCCCTCCCGGTCGTCTGCGGCAAAGCGCCGGTGCTCGGAGCCGTCTGCCGTTTCCCCGGGACCGGTTCCAATAGTGCAGATAAGGAATGGATCCCGACCCAGGAAGGAATACCTCGCCAGCTGTTCGCCACCCTCTACCGATTCAAGCAGAAAGGCGTAACGGCAACCTTCCTGAAGCTTGAGAAAAGCCGATACCGGAGTCAGAAAGTCGGCGACAATCGACTTGTACACCGGGATTACGTTCCCTTCGGAGCGGAGTTTCCTAACTTCTTCCAGACTTGGACGCATGTCGTTTCTTCAACTCGTCGGTGAGTTGGTCCAGAGAGACACCTTGTTCCACAAACAGGACAAGCAGATGGTAGAGCAGATCCGACGCCTCGGCGACCAGTTCATCGGAGTCCTGGTTCTTCGCTGCGACGATTGTTTCAGCCGTCTCTTCTCCAACCTTCTTCAAGATCTTATCGAGCCCACTGTCGAAGAGATAGGTTGTGTAGCTGTCGTCGGGGCGTTCTTCTTTCCGAGCCTCAATCAGCTCGTATAGTTGTTTGAGAAAGCCTTCCAGTTGGGGCTCGACCTCAAAACAGGAATACGTCCCCTTGTGACACGCCGGTCCCTGTGGCGCAACTTCGATCAGCAACGTGTCGAAATCACAATCCATCCGAATCTTGCGAACGGTCTGGATATTGCCTGAGGTCGCACCCTTGTGCCAGAGCTCGCTGCGGCTCCGGCTGTAGAAGTATGCTTCGCCTTTCTCCAGCGTCAGGCCCAGTGATTCCCGGTTCATGTAAGCGAGCATCAGAACCTCGCGGGTCGCGGCGTCCTGTACGATCGCCGGAACCAGACCCTGGTTGTCGAACTTCACGCTGTCGAGAATCTTCAAGTTGTCACTCATCGGACGAGCACGCCTTTCTGACGGAGGTGGTCCTTCGCCTCCGCGATCGTAAATTTTCGAAAATGAAAGATGGACGCTGCCAGAACCGCACTGGCCGCACCATCCGTAAGCGCCTCCACGAGATGGTCCAGCGTCCCTGCGCCACCTGAAGCGATGACCGGGATGTCGATCGACCCGGCGATTTCGGCTGTCAGCTCGATGTCGTACCCCTCGCTCGTGCCATCGGCGTCCATGCTGGTCAGCAGAATCTCACCGGCACCCCGCCTGGCTACCTCCCGTGCCCAACCGACGGCATCCATGTCGGTCCTGTTTCGACCCCCATGTGTGTAGACCTTCCAACTTCTTCCGCCGTTTCCAGATGTCTCGCGCCGCGCGTCAATCGCCACGACAACGCACTGGCTTCCAAAACGTTCGGCGGACTCATTGATCAGCTCGCCTCGTTCCACGGCTGAAGTATTGATGGAAACCTTATCCGCCCCTGACCGGAGAATGTGCTGGATGTCGTCTACCGAACGCAACCCGCCGCCAACTGTAAACGGAATATTGATCGTGTCGGCAACCTGCTGGACCATTTCCGCCACGATGTCCCTTCGGTCCGAAGACGCCGTGATGTCCAGGAATACCAGTTCGTCGGCGCCCTCCTCCGAATAGCGCAGTCCCGACTCGACAGGATCACCTGCATCACGAAGGTCGAGAAAGTTCACGCCCTTGACGACCCGCCCCTCTTTCACGTCCAGGCATGGAATGATCCTCTTAGCCAGCATTGGCGATCGCCTCTTCGAGCTGAATCTTTCCTTCGTACAGCGCCTTGCCGATGATTGCACCATCCAGCCTGGGGTGGTGAAGCTCGGTCAGATTCGTGAGATCTTTCATGCTGGAGACACCACCGGAGGCAATGACCCGCAGTTTGGTTGCCTCGAGCAGTCTTCGATTTGCATCGACATTGATTCCCCGCATCTCTCCATCTCGTGCGATGTCGGTGTAGATGACGAGGCCGATTCCTTCCCGTTCCAGCTTCGAAGCCAGCTCGACGGCCGTCACACCCGCGTTCGCCGTCCAGCCGGCAAGACGAACCATCTGATCGCGGGCGTCGATTCCTACCGCAATCCTCTCTCCGAACCTGTCCACTGCCTTTCGCAGGAAGTCAGGATCCTGGACCGCCGCCGTACCAAGAATAACTCTGTCGACCCCGCAGCGGATGAGCTCCTCGACAGCGGACATATCTCGGATGCCGCCCCCCGTTTGTATCCGAGCCCCTTCACATTCCAGTCGGATCTTCCCGATCGCATCGGTGTTGCGGGGGCGGCCTTCAAAGGCGCCGTCCAGGTCGACGATGTGCAGCCATCGAGCGCCGGCTGCGACCCATCGCCGGGCCATGTCGAGAGGGCTGCCGTACACGGTGGCTTCCTCACGCCGGCCCTGTCGGAGCCGAACCGCATTTCCCTGATAGATGTCGATGGCCGGGTAGAGGTTCATAGCCGTGCGAAATTGTCGAGAATGCGCTCGCCCACGTGCTGGCTTTTCTCGGGATGAAATTGCGTGGCCCAGACGTTGCCCGAACCAAGTACGGAAGGGAACTCGATGCCGTAGTCGGTGAGGGCCATGACTGTCTCTGGATCCTCCGGTGTCGCATAATAGGAATGTACGAAATAGACGAAGCTGCCTTCGGCGACACCCGCGAGAAGACTGTCCGTCCGCCTCGGCTGGATTTGGTTCCAACCCATGTGCGGGATGTGGACTCCCCCCGGCAGCCGACGAACCCCACCAGGGATCAGCCCGAGCCCCTGATGTCTGCCGAACTCTTCGCTGTCGTCCAACAGCAAATGCATCCCCAGGCAGATTCCCAGGATCGGCGTTCCGGAGCGGACCCGCCGGACGATCGGACCACCCAGTCCGAGCTCGTCCAGATTCCGCATGGCGTCGGGGAATGCCCCCACTCCAGGCAGGACCAACTTCTCCGCCGACATCACATCGTCCGCATCCGAAGTAACACGAACATCATGACCAAGCCGGCGCAAAGTATTCTCGATGCTCCGGAGGTTGTTTAAGTGGTAATCAACGATCGTAATCATGATTCAGCGAGTAGCTAGAAGCAATCAGCGTGCAGCCTTTTCAACGCAAAGACGCTCAGACCGCAAAGGTCGCAAAGTATTCTTGTTGCCCCGAGAAAACCCCTATCCCCGTAATCCGTTTAATCTGCGTCAAGATCGCCCCCCTCCCATCCGCCTAATCCGCGTCACAAAACCCCTTTCGTCGATGGCACATCACCATCCTCAAACTCCACCCGTGTCGCCACATGCAGAGCGCGCGCAGCGGCCTTGAAAATAGTTTCCGCAATGTGGTGCTGGTTTCTTCCGTAGATGTTCTCTATGTGCAGGTTCAGGCGTCCTTCCTGCACCAGAGACTTGAAGAACTCTTCGATGAGCTCTGCCTGCAGATCCCCAAGGCGTGGCGTTTCAAAATTCACCCGGTAAACCAGAAAAGGCCTCCCGGAAAAATCGACAACGACACGGCTCAAGGCTTCGTCCAGGGGAACATAAGCGTGTGCGAAGCGTGTGATGCCACGCCGCTCTCCCAGGGCTTCGTTCAGAGCCTGTCCCAGCGTCAAACCGACGTCTTCAACCGTGTGATGGCCATCGATTTTGAGATCGCCTTTCGCCTCGATCACCAGGTCCATCCGGCCATGACGGGCAAGTTGCGCCAGCATGTGATCGAAGAACGGAATCCCGGTCGAAATGTCGTGCTCTCCGCTTCCATCCAGGCTTAGCCGCACCCGGATATCAGTTTCTTTCGTCGTACGGCGTCTTTCTGCTGTTCGTGCGCTCATTGGAGTGTCTCCAGCACCCTGTCCAGGGCGGAAAGGAATCGAGTGTTTTCCTCAGGCGTTCCGATCGACACTCTGAGGGCACGATCCAGCAACGGGTACCGGCTGACGTCACGCACCAGAATGCCTTCCGAATACAGCGCGTCGAAAACACGTCGTGCGGGATGGGGCGTCTTGATGAGGATGAAATTAGCTCGAGAAGGAAAGACCTGAACTCCAGGCCGGCCGGTCAACTCGCCGAGCATGCGTTCCCTTTCATCAATCAGAGTTCGGATGGCCCGGTTAAGAACATCGGTATGTTCGAGGACCGCCTGTGCTGCCGCGAGCGTGAATATGTTCACGCTGTAAGGCAATCTTGCCTTGTTGATTTCAGCTGCGATTTCCGGGCGCGTCAGCAAATAGCCGAAGCGGAGCCCGGCCAGGGACATCGCTTTCGAGAAGGTGCGCAAAAGAACAAGGTTGTTGAATCGCTCCAGGAGCGGCAAAGCGCTTTGTTCGCTGAATTCGTGGTAGGCCTCGTCAAGAATGACCAGTCCGCGGGCATTTTCGATTATCCGCTCGGTATCGGATCGATCCAGCAGGCTTCCGGTGGGGTTGTTAGGCGAGCACAGGATCAACACGTCCGCCTTTCGCGCCGCCGAAACAAGAGCATCGACATCGAAAGACATGTCGTGTTCATTCAAGTAGATGTCGTCAACCGTGGCTCCCAGCGTTGTCGACATGAGCTTGTATAGCGTGAACGTCGGTTGTGGGATGGCAATCGTGCTGGCGGGGTGAAGCGTTACCGTTAGCGCAGCGTTGATCAATTCGTTCGAGCCGTTGCCCACCAGTATTCCTTCGTTGGGCCAACCGGTCACGTGCGCCAGCGTCTCGATGAGCCTCTCCGGCACGAACTCCGGGTATCGTCCCCATTGGCTTCGAAGGACGCGATTGACCACATCCTGCTTCAATTCGTCGGGAAGCTCGTAAGGGTTCTCGTTCTGGTCCAGCTTGACGTCGGCGGCGAAGTGCTCCAGCCGGTACGCCGAGGCGGACCGAACCTCAGGCTTAATGACCTCGAATTGTGATCGATCTGGCATGTCCTGTCAGGCCTTCCGCTATTGCAAACTTTTCAATCATGTTTCCGGAACTCTCTATTGCACGTCCGGAGTACCGCACGACACTCGTGCGTTTCAGGAAGTCATAAACACCCAGTGGCGAGAAAAATCGCGCCGTCCGTCCGGTCGGCAGGACATGGTTCGGTCCGGCAAAATAATCCCCGACCACGGTCGGAGAATAGCGGCCGACAAAAACAGCTCCCGCGTTGCGGATGCCATCGGCGATCCGATCCGGTTCGGCCATCAGTACCTCCACGTGCTCGGGTGCGATGTGGTTGACGAGCTCGAGGGCCTCGTCGGGTCCGGCGACGATAAAGTTGATCCCGTTGTTGGCTATTGCCATTCGGGCGATCTCGTTGCGATCCAGTGTCTCGAGTTGGATCTGAACCTGATCGAAGACGGCCGCGGCCAGGTCCTCGGACCAGCAAATCAGCCAGACGCGGGCCATTTCGTCGTGTTCGGCCTGTGCGAGCAGATCTGCGGCTGCCCATGCCGGATCGCACGTTTCATCGGCGACGATCGCGACTTCGCTCGGACCCGCCACCATGTCGATGTCAACAGTTCCAAAAACGATTTTCTTGGCGCTCTGAACATACTGGTTGCCCGGACCAACGATCTTGTCGACACGGGGAACGGACTCGGTTCCATAGGCCATCGCCGCGATCGCCTGGGCACCACCGATCCGATAAACCTCATAAAGCCCAAGCAGGTCGAGGGCGGCCGCGACGAGAGGGTTTTCCTCCAGTGAACGAGGCGGTGTTGCCACGACAATACGGTCCACTCCCGCCACCTGTGCCGGGATAGCGTTCATCAGCACCGAAGATGGATATGCTGCCTTAAGGCCGGGTATGTACAAGCCCGTGCTCTCAATCGGTGTGACCCGCTGTCCGAGGTGGACGCCGTCACCTGCGTAGATCTCCCAGGATTCCTGGAGCTGTTCTTCATGAAACTGGCGGATATTGGAAGCGGCCACACGAAGGATTGCCACCAGTTCATCGTCCGCTCCGGCGGCGATCTCTCGAATCTCGTCTTCGGTGACACGAACTTGATCCGCACCGATCGAGAGGCCATCGAACTTGGCCGAGTATTCGAACAGCGCCTCGTTGCCGCGCCCGCGAACGGCTGCGACAACGCCGGCAACCGTCCGGTCCACACTCGTTTCCGCCTTTGGGGGGCGGAGTAGCACATCGACGGCGGCTAGATCGAGAGATTCACTCAGGTCTACGATTCGCATTACACGAGTTTCTCCAACGTTTCGACCATGCCTGCGATTTCGCTTCGCTTCGTCTGGTAGCTGGCACGGTTGATCACCAGGTGCGCCGAACTCTCGGCGATAACGTCAACGATTTCCAATCCGTTTTCTTTAAGGGTTTCACCCGTTTCGACCAAGTCGACAATCCGGTCGGCCAGGCCGATCAGGGGCGCCAGTTCGATCGATCCCGACAGCGGAATGATTTCGACCGGGATGCTGAGAGCGTTGAAGTATTCCAGGGTGATGCGCGGGTACTTCGTGGCAACGCGAACCGTCGGATGATCAGTCTCGCCGACGCTTCGAATGCCTTTCGGTGCGGCGACGGCTATTCTGCAGTGTCCGAAGCCGAGATCGAGGGGCTGAAGCAAGTCCGCCCTCGATTCGACCAGGACGTCTCGTCCGGCAATGCCGACGTCGGCTGCACCGTATTCGACATACGTCGGAACGTCTATCGGTTTGACCAGGATCGCGCGGAAGGCCGCGTCTTCGGAATCAAATATGAGACGTCGAGAGTTTGCCACGTCCTTGTCGAAGCGAACTCCTGCCCGTTCCAGCACATCGAGAGAGGGTTCGAGGAATCGGCCCTTGGCGATAGCGATCACTAGCACAACTTCACCTTCTGCCCAGCCCGTCGCAGCCGGCGTGCCTCTTCGAAACTACCTTCCGCCGAAGACACCAGGGATTTGCCCCGAGGGGTGCCAACGTCGCAATCCACGATCTGTTCCAGGCGGTCCAGGCTGAAGGAGAAGCCGACCGCCGGCGTGTCGTGGCCGAATTGTGCCGGAAGTCCGTCGTAGCGACCGCCGTTTGCGACTTCAAATCCGAGCCCCGGAACGTAAGCTCGGAACAGGATGCCGCTGTAGTAGTCGAACCCGCGTATTTCTCCAAGGTCGATAGTCAGATGGTCGCCCAGCTGGAGACCATCGATTATCGAGTAGATTTTTTCGAGGTGATCGATCGCCTTCAGGGATCGTTCATTTCGGATCAGGTTGCGGGCCCTGGTGAGTACCTCGGGTCCTCCCGTCAGATGTGGTATGGAACGCAGAACTTCCTTGCGGTGTTCGTCGAATGGCGATCCGTCGAGTATGCGTTCCAGCCCCTTCTGATTCTTGAGATTCAGTACCTCTTTGAGTGCATCAACCTCGGCGGTGGGTAAATCGATCTGGTCGACGATTCCGCCGAAGAAATCCACGCTGCCCAGGTTGATCTGGAAGTCGGGGATACCCAGTTTCTCGAAGGATTCCATGCACACCAGAAGTACTTCGACGTCCGACGACGTCGGCGATCCACCGTATTGTTCGATGCCGATCTGTGCAAACTCGCGTTGCTGACCACCCTTCGGCGTTTCAAAGCGCAGCACTTCTCCGGAATAGGAAAGACGGATCGGCTTGGGATAGTCCGACAGTCGGGTTGCAGCCATCTTCGCAAGCAGGGAGGTGAATTCGGGTCGAAGCGCCAGGAGGTTTCCTTCCCGGTCGATGAAACGGTAGATTTGATCTTCCAGGTCGCTGCCCATCCCCTTGATGAACACGTCGAAGTAATCGAACATCGGCGGGATGATCTCTTCGTAGGACCATCCCTCGAAGACGGAGAACACCTTCCCTTCGACGGACCGTCGCCGTCGGGCGGCCTTGCCAATCAGTATCTGGGTGCCCGGCGGAATCTGAGTGTGCGAATTCATCCGATAAGTTCCTTGCGATACAACAGTTCCGCGTTCAGGATGGCCGCGCCGGCTGCGCCGCGGATGGTGTTGTGGCTCAATATTCGAAACTTGAAATCGAGGACGGAACAGGGCGCGACGGGACCGACGATGACCGCCATCCCTTTGGCTCGATCACGGTCCAGCCGAGGCTGGGGCCGATCGGCATCTTTTTCCAGAATCATGACAGGCCGCGGTGCCGAAGGCAATCCGAGGTCGTCGATCGGAGATGTGAAGCCGGCCAGAGCACTCTCCACCTCCTCGGGGGAAGTCTCCTTCCTTACTTTCACAGAGCACGCTTCCAGGTGCCCGTCACGGACGTTGACACGGTGAGTCAGAGCACTGATGCGCATTTCGGCGTCTTCAAAAGCGTCGTTCTTCCAGTTCCCCAGAATCTTAAGAGGCTCGGTTTCCAGCTTGTGCTCTTCGCCGCCGATGGCTGGAAGTACGTTGTCCACCGCGTCCATTGATGCCACTCCCGGATAGCCTGCACCCGACAAAGCCTGCATCGTGACGACATGAACAGCGTCCAGGCCGAACTTTCGATGGATCGCTGCCAGGGGAATGACCAGGCCGATCGTCGAGCAGTTCGGGTTCGTCACGATGAACCCTTTGCTTGCCAGCCGTTCTCTCTGTTTCTCGATGGCCTGGAGATGGTCCGGGTTGAGCTCGGGAATCAGCAGCGGAACATCCGGCTCCATTCGATGGCTGCCTGCGTTACTGATCACCGGGTAACCGGCGGAGGCAAAGTCCGTTTCGGTCTGGCCGGCGATTGAAGAGGGAAGTCCCGAAAGAACGAAATCGCAATCCAGAGTCGGCCGGCATTGCTCGACCGTCATTCCCGCGATCGCCTGAGGGATGGCCGTCTCCAGTTGCCAGTGTGCCGCTTCCCCGTAGGTCTTCCCCGCGGAGTTGTCGGAGGCGGCCAACGAAGAGATTTCAAACCAGGGATGGCCTTCCAGCAGCTGAATCATGCGCTGCCCGACGGTTCCCGTTGCTCCCAGAATTGCTGTCCTGATCTTTTTCATGGTTCCCGTACTGCTCTAATTCTTATTTCGGTTCAACGCCTGGGCTCCCGGCCTTCCGAAAACCTGCCAAGCGTGTCCATCTTCGTAACGCGGCTTTCCGCTCTCACGTGGTTGCGAACAAAAACCTCCCGGACATCGTGGCCGACCTGTACTGCACTCTCGGGGGAGGCCAGTGCCAGGACTGTCGGACCGGCTCCGCTGAGTGCGATTCCGAACATCCCGGTCGACCGGAGTTCCAGCACTTCTTCCAAACCCGGTATCAATGGAGCCCTGTACGGCTGGTGGATGCGATCGCGCATGGACTCGGACAGGAGTTCCCAGTTCCCGCCGGCGATCGCCGCGATGGTCAATGCCGATCGCTGGATGTTGAACACCGCGTCCTCGCGAGAATAGTCTCCAGGCAAGACACCCCGTGCCTTTTCCGTGGAGAGTTCGAACTCGGGTATCACGATCACCGGAACGGCACCCTCGGGGACCTTGACACGAGAGAAGACCGTCTGTCCGTTCCCAGTACCGGCGGATACGACCAGACCTCCTACAAGCGCGGCAGCGAGGTTGTCCGGATGCGATTCGAATGCCCCGGCGTATTCGAATATCTCGTCGACAGTCAGCTTCTCACCCGACAGAACTTCATAGCACGTGACACCGGCGATGATCGCAGCGGCACTGCTTCCGAGTCCCCGGGCTAGGGGGATCTCATTCTGGACCATCAAGTTTCCCGGCGGTACACTCCGCCCGCGCTGGTTGCCGACATGGCGGATGACCCGAACCATAAGGTTGTCTTCACCGGGCGGTATCTTCTCGCTGTCCACGCCACTGGCGGAGACCCTCAGTTCAGACCCGTCATCCAGGAGTTCGACCTCGACCCGGAGATAGATTTCCAGAGCAAGACTCAGCGCATCGAATCCCGATCCAAGATTCGACGTACTCGCCGGGATGCGGAAGGAGGCGTTGCTGCTCATGCTGTTCATGCTGCTCATGATGGTTCCGTCCTGAAGACGGTCCTCGGTGCCGGACGCCCGGTCCATATCTCAAACTGTCTCGCCGCTTGTGCGAGGAACATCGTTGTGCCGGGAATGGTCTTCTTCCCCTGTTCGGCCGCTTGACGGAGCAATAACGTCTCTGCTGGGTTGTAGACCATGTCAAAAACCACATCGGCTCGAATCTGTCCGGATATCGGGGCTCGATTCACCTCCGGATCCATACCGATCGGAGTGGCGTTGATCAACAGGTACGGGTCGTAGTCCGCGACGTTTTCGAGCCGGTCTACATCCACCTCTCGAGGCCAGACAGCCGTGACTCGGTCCGGTTGCCTCGAAAGCAGGGTGACCCGCCGCACACTCCCGAGAGCCGCGACCGCGGCTCTGGCGCCGCCGCCTGTTCCGAGGACAACAACGTGCTTGCCTTGAAGATCGAGACCTTCGATCGATTTCGTGATTCCATGGACGTCGGTGTTGTCCCCCACCCAGCGGCCGTTCTGACGAACTACGGTGTTGACCGCACCGGCCTGCTCGGCAGCCGGACTGACTTGGTCCAGGTGTTCCATTACCTGCACCTTGTGCGGGATCGTGACAGAAAACCCGCGGATTCCGATGTCGACGGCGTTCTCAAGAAAGTCGGGAATTGAATCCACAGGCAACTTCAGATAGACGCAGTCGAGGCCCTCGGCGTCGAAAGCACGGTTGTGGAGCGCGGGGGAGCGCGAGTGACCGAGAGGGTTCCCGATGATACCGATCAACCCAGTCGATCCAGTCACGCTGGGGAAACGGTACGTGCCCAACAACTCTTCGAGTGAAACCTGTCCCGGTGCGGATTCCAACCCGTTTGATGTGTACGTCAGGGCACTTCCCCTGGCCGGTCCGACGATCCGAGTGATCTGTCCCATTGCACCCATCCCGATCACGACGATTGGTTTCCCCCATGGCCTGTCGAGTAGTTTGAGCAACCTCCGGTTGTCGTGCCACGACCGAACCATTGTTGCTACCTTGGCTACTGCGACCGGGCTCTCCGAAACCTTGTCCATCAGCGTTTCCAGATCTTCGGGCGTTTCTTCGAAATTGTGATACGACCCGATGACCTCCGCACGCCCGAAGGGCCGGGCAAAGCGGAAATCGATGTCAACGAAACGCGCTCCGTTATCCGCCGCCCGTTCGAGTATGTGCATCTCATCGTCAATCGACCCTTCGAACCGACCGCCGCGATCCCGCCCTCTACAGGTTGCGATCATCGGAATCTTGAGACGGTTCCACCTGGCAGAGGTCGATTCTTCGGGATTCCTGAGGTAGTCGAGCCGCGCTTCAAGGCAATCGGCGCCCGCGGTTGGAGCGGAAAAGACTTCTTCCACCGTGGTGGGGGTCAGTGAAACGCAGACGGGCCCGGGAAGCATTTCAAGAAAACAACTCGGTACTGAGGTAGCGCTCGCCCGTGTCGGGGAGGATCGCCAACACCCTCTTTCCGGCTCCGAGTTCTCTAGCCACCTCGATTGTTGCATGAAGGATCGCACCCGATGACACGCCGCAGAGGATCCCTTCCTTTTCGGCCAGCAACCGTGCTGCCCTTCTTGCGTCGTCGTACTCGACGCGAAACACCTTGTCGACAATCGCCCGGTTGAGGTTCTCAGGCACGAAGCCCGCACCGATGCCCTGAATTCGATGAGGGGCTGGTTCCTGTCCCGACAAGACCGCCGATTCTGCCGGTTCGACGACATGCAGTTTCAACCCAGGGAACCGCTCCTTGAGGACCTCGCCGGTACCGGTTGCCGTACCGCCTGTTCCCACGCCCACAACCAGTGCATCCAGTTTCGAACCCACCGCATCGGCAATCTCACGCGCGGTCGTCTTGCGGTGAGCATCGGGGTTGGCCGTGTTTCGAAACTGCTGGGGCATGAAGTAATCCGGGTTCTGTTTGAGGATTTCCTCGGCTCGGTCGATTGCGCCCTGCATCGCATCGTTTCGGGGAGTCAGAGTAATCTCAGCGCCGAAGGCCCGGAGCAGGTTCAATCGCTCCACGCTCATGTCTTCGGGCATCGTGAGAATGACGTGGTAGCCCTTCGCGGCCGCTACCATCGCCAGGCCGATTCCCGTATTGCCGCTCGTTGGCTCAACGATCGTCCCGCCCGGTTTGAGCCGGCCCTCCTCTTCAGCCACCTCAATCATTCGCAGGCCAATCCGATCCTTCACGCTTCCGCCGGGATTGAAAAACTCAAGCTTGACCAGCGTCTCGGCACAATCGTCGGTTGGAATTCGGTTCAGCCGAACGACCGGCGTCTCTCCAACCAATTGACAGATGTTGTCGTAGATCCCCTTGTCCATTATGTTCCCTGCCTTCCCGGCCAGCCCCTTTCCGGGAACGAACCCGTGCAGTAGTGGAAACCTGTTATTTTAACACAAATCACGCTCAAATGGTTCAATTCATTGGTAGATAGCCCATGATTGGGGTCTTGAGGTGGACTCTCCCGAAGCCATCGGCACGCAGACGCAAATATTGCGTTCAAGTCTCAGTTGATCGTGTCGCGTGGCTGCTTATTTCTGTCAGTTCGCACACCCGGCATCCTTCTCTCAACAGCTACGATTACACAACGGAACTTCCCCGTTCCTTACTTGGAGAACAACGATTGATCGCGTGGGCCGGTCAAGGCGAATACACTATCTTGAGTAGCCAGTCGATGATGTATTATCAATATGTTGACTGCCAAACGCGCTTCTGTTACTAATGGGTACCCGATGAAAAAGGTTTCGATATTTCTGGCTTTGACCATCGCACTGGTGTTGACTGTCCGCGCACAGCAGAGGCCGGCCCCGGAGCAGGGGACACCGCCAGCTACACTGGGTGAAACAGACGGGCATTGGACTGCAAACAATGCGCCAGAAGATGCCGAAGACTTCGAAGTGTATCTTGTTCAGGGAGGCGACACGCTATGGGCGATCGCCGGTCGTATACTGAACAATTCGTTCTTGTGGCCGCAGTTGTGGGAAGCTAACGAGCACATTATCAATCCACACTGGATCTACCCTGAAGACAAGATACGGATTCGCCCGGTGACTCAAATAACCGAGGCTGAGCCAGCCGAATCTCCAGTGCAGGAAGCGGAACCTGAAGCTGAACTCGAGCCAACGGCGCCGCCCGAGCCTGTGCAGCAAGTCCGTCTGCCGGCATCACCCCGATTGACTGTGGAAATGGCACCGGCACCGGCACCGCTGGATCTCAATCTGCCTTCAGCTCGCCGCATACCTGAAGTCAAGGTGAGTGACCTGTATTGTTCCGGTTGTGTGACCACCTCGGAGATCTCACAGGATCTTAACGTGTTGGCGAAGTTTCCGGGCACCGTGAGCATGCTGGTCGGAGAGACGGAATACGTCTACCTGAGTCAGGGCGCATCTGGCGGCGTGACACCCGGGGAAATGTTTACCGTGGTTCGTCCCACCCGCGGAGTGCGGAGCACCCGTGAAGGAATTGGCAATTTAGGGTTGCACTATCTGGAAGTCGGACAGTTGCAGGCGGTCCTGGTCCAGCCCGAGTTTGCCCTGGCCCGGGTGATCCAATCCTGTGACGCTATCGAAGTCGGTGATCCCATGGTTCGTTTCGAAGAAATTGACCTTCCGGAGCTTCCGTTAAGTCGTCCGGTCGGGGCGATGATGCCCAGCAGCGGCAAGATCACCGGCGCGATCGCCCTTGCACGTGAGGTCCTGGCCAATTCAGGTTCCCCGGTGTTTGGTGGGGTTACCGATGTTGCGGGCATCCCGACCAGCCATCTTGGCAATCTTTCCCTGGGGTTCGTAGGGGAGGGTCAGATTGTCTACATTGACCTGGGTGACCGTGACGGGGTTCGACCCGGCGACATATTCATGATTTACAAACTTCTCGACTTCGACAGTCGTCTCTACGAAGTGGCGGGCGAAGCAGCCAGGCTGTTGGCCCGGGAGCGCGAGGTGATCGGCGAGCTCGTTGTCATCAAGGTCCGGGAGCGAGCGGCTACGGCTCTGGTGACTTTCACCGCCGACGGTGTTTCGCCGGGCGATCTCGTGGAACTGCGCTAACTTCACCCTCTTTCCGCGCCAGACTCACCAGGAAGAAAGTCCCCACCACCAGCATTGGAAAGCTCAAGAGCTGTCCTCTCGTAAAGGGTCCGAGGTCCAGACCGATGTGCGAGTCCGGTGCCCTCAGGAACTCAACGCTGAAGCGGAAGAGGCCATAGCCGGCAACCAGTCCCCAGAGTGCCATTCCGGGATGGAATCGTTTCTTGTAGATCCAGCGCAGGATCAGGAAGAGAACCAGGCCTTCCAGCAGTGCTTCGTAAAGTTGTGAGGGATGTCGACCCACGGTTCCCCCGTCTGGGAAAACCATCGCCCATGGAAGGTTGCTCTCCCTGCCGTAGAGCTCTCCGTTGATGAAATTCCCAATCCGGCCAAGACCCACGCCGATCGGAGCAGCCACCGCGATGATGTCGGCCACTTCCCAGAATTGCCACCCCTTCTTTCGAACGATCAGCAGTGCACCCAGCGTCGTTCCGATCAGCCCGCCATGGAACGACATACCGCCC
Source organism: uncultured Solibacteraceae bacterium (assembly GCA_964584435.1). Lineage (GTDB taxonomy): Bacteria > Acidobacteriota > Terriglobia > 20CM-2-55-15 > 20CM-2-55-15 > CAZOZZ01. The sequence goes on from CAZOZZ010000032.1 coordinate 26,879, forward strand.
CGCCATATCGCGAACACGGCCAGGGGGTCTTCAAGGTAGCTGCCCAGGTCGTAGAACAGGACGTAGCCGACCCGGCCTCCAACCATCACGCCGAGAATGAGGTAGAACAAGAGGTCGTAGATATCGTCCTTCGAAAACGAGAGCTTCCTCTCGGCTACCAGCCGCACCATGATGAAGTAGGCGACAATGAAGCCCAGCATATACATCAGCCCGTACCAGCGAAGCTGGAGTGGGCCGATGTTCAGAAAGACCGGGTCGATATTGTGGTAGGGGAGCTGGAGGAGCATCACTGGGCAGGAGTCACGCTTTGGGCTTCTTCAAAAACCAGTGCCTCGAATGCGAAGAGGGTCGCGTCTCGTTTCCAGTCGTCCGGACCAAGGCCAGCCTTCAGGCAGGTCTGACGGAGGAACTCCACCCGGTCCCAGTCGTAGCGTGAGGCGACCTGGGGTAGTAGCAGTCCGCGTCCCGAACCTTTTTCGATCAGGAGCCCGTGGCGACCGACCTCGATTCGCTCGATTTCATCGATTTGCTCGAGAGGTGAGAGGGCAGAAATTTCGAAACAGACATTGGGGAGCTCGACGAACTGGAGTGGGGGGAAGCGTGGATCCGCAACCGCTGCCGATATCGCGCACTCTGCCGTAGTTTCATAGAGTGGCTTTTCTGATTGTATCCGCCCGATGCAGCCCCGCAACTCGGTACCCGAATGGATCGACACGAAAACTCCGTGCGGTTTCGTCACAGCACCGTCCGCGATTTCCGGGTGCTCACGAGGCAGGTCTGACAGGTGTCGGTGGACCGCGTCCCTGGCGATTTCCAACAGCAATTGTTGTTCGGGATTACTGAGTCGGAGCATTCCGTCGCTGCCTGTTCTTCACTGAGAGATGGCGGCGGCGCTCCTGGGCTTTGAAGCGATCATCGACCTTCGACCAGAAGGTGCGGAAGTAATCGACTGCCGACCAAACCGCGAACAGAACAACCATCCAGAGTGCGACTTGCCCGGCGGTGTAGACGACAGGATACTGGCTGCCAAGGATGAGCAGCGTGATGGCGGCAACCTGCGCACCCATCTTGAGCTTGCCAAGTTCCGAGGCGTCGATCGTGAAACCCTGCGAGGCCGCGATGCTGCGGAGGCCGCTGACGGCGAATTCCCGGCTGATGATGATGACCACCATCCAGGCACTAACGATTTGAAGTTGGACCAACGACACGAAGGCCGCAGACACCAGTAGCTTGTCGGCTACCGGATCCAGCAGAATTCCGAGTGTCGTCACCTCGTTCCGTGCCCTGGCAAGATAGCCGTCCAGGAAATCTGTCAGCGAGGCAGCCAGGAACACGAAGGCTGCAATCAGGACGCTGTACCTGGTCAACAGGAGAGTCACCAGCACCGGTACGAGGAAAATCCTCGCCATCGTCACTGCATTCGGCAAATTCATAACGGGTGGCCAGTCTATCAGATTTTGGACACGCCGGGTACAAGGTTTAACCCGCATTCAGCGCGGCAAACCCACCGGCGGAACAGGAATTTAGACGCGGTTGCTATATTATAGATCTTGCCATGAAGGGATTGATTCTTGCAGGAGGTAAGGGGACCCGCCTCAGGCCGCTTACGCTGAACACACCGAAGCCCATTGTACCGGTCGCCAACCGGCCGTTCCTTCTCTACCAGATCGACTTGATGAAGAGCGCCGGGATCTCGGAGATCATTCTCAGCCTGTCCTACCAGCCCCGCAAGATCGAAGACCTGCTGAAGGATGGTGCCGACTACGGTGTACTGATCCGTTATGCGGTGGAAGGGACGCCGCTCGGGACCGGCGGGGCTTTCAAGAATGCCGAAGGATGGATCGATTCGACGACAGTCGTGTTCAACGGGGACGTCCTGACGTCGCTGGACCTCGGGGCCGTCATCGACAGTCACCGGGAAAGGGAGGCGGCAGCGACGCTTGTCCTGACACCGGTGGACGACCCTACCTCCTATGGCCTGGTAGAGTCGGACTCGGACGGTCGTATCCACCGTTTTCTCGAAAAGCCGAGTATGAACGAAATCACCTGTAACACCATCAACGCAGGCGTGTACGTCCTGGAGCCGTCCGTGCTCAATTACATACCCCAGGGCAAACCCCACTCGTTCGAACGGGAAGTGTTTCCAAACTTGCTCGAGAGTCAGGAACCTATGTACGGGGTCGTTTCAGATCGGTACTGGATCGACATCGGTACGACCGCCAAGTATCTGGAAGTCCATCGCGACATACTCAACGGCAAGTTTCAGTCTCCTGACATTCCTACGAACCGGCTCGATCGCGAGAATCTACCCGAAGGCGCTTCGATCGACGACCTTTCTATCGTCGCCGAAGGGGTCACCATTCGGGAGGGTGTGCGGATCGAAAACTCCGTGATCGGCTCCAACTGTAAGATCGATGCCCGAGCTCACATTGCGGATTCGGTGATCTGGTCGAGCAACACGATCGATGCTGACGCCCGCATTTCAGGGGCCCTGTTGGGAAGGGGTTGCTACATCGGCCGGTCCGCGGTCCTCAAGCCCGGTGCCGTGCTGGGGGGGAATGCCGTCGTTACGGAATACTCGTCGTTGTAGGAGTCCGGAGTCCGAGGTCCGAAGTCCGAGGTCTGGGAACGAAGATTCCGAATTTTCCTGAGAAGATTGGAGATGCCAACAACGATCACCTGTCCCAGTCTTGCTTCGGACGTTGGGCTGCACTTTGGAGGACCCCGGACTTCGGACCCCGGACTTCGGACTCCGATCTTCGGACCTCGGACTTCCGCCTGATGCCCTCCTCTCCCATAAGATTCGGTACCGATGGCTGGCGGGGCATAATCGCCGACGATTTCACTTTCGACAATGTTCGGCTCGTCGCGCAGTCGACGGCCGACTACCTTGGATCGGTCAGCGGGTCTGACAAAGGACCTGAGCGGGCTGTATTTATCGGCTACGACGTACGGTTCCTCTCGGATCGGTTTGCCGAAGCCGCGGCTGAGGTCTTCGCCGGAAACGGTTTCAAGGTCCTCCTGATGGACCGGCCCTATCCGACACCCTATGTTTCTTTCGAGGTTCACCGCCTCAATCTGGCGGGTGGGATAGTGATCACGGCCAGTCACAATCCTCCCAGTTTCAACGGTTTCAAGATCAAGGCTGCGTTTGGTGGAAGCGCACCGCCTGCCGTAACGAGAGAGATCGAAGCGGGCCTGGGTCGGTCCGAGGTCCGAAGATCCACTGGAGGGATCGATACCGTCTCGCCCGGGGCACACTATGCCCAACATCTGAAATCACTTCTCGAGTGGGATCGGATTTCCGGGTCCGGGCTCAACGTGTTGGTGGACTCGATGCATGGCACCGGGGGCACATTGCTCGAAGAACTGTTTTCCGACACCGGCCTTACGGTTCGAACGATCCGCGGTGAGTCGGATCCGCTGTTCGGGGGCGTGCACCCGGAACCCATGATGCCGCAACTGGAACCGCTCGCGGCGGCCGTGGTTCAAAACGGGTGCGATGTCGGTCTGGCGACCGACGGCGATGCCGATCGCCTCGGAGTTATTGACGGAACTGGCGCATTTATCAGTACTTTACAGATCCTGCCGCTCTTGCTGCTCCACGCTTATCGTAATCGCGGTTGGAGGGGAGCCGTCGCCTACACCTTCTCTCAGGGCCAGCTGGTTCCGCGAATTGCCCGAGCCCTGGGCCTGGACGCGTTTGAGACCGAGATCGGGTTCAAGAACATCGCCGAACTCATGCTACGGCGGGAAATCCTCATCGGTGGGGAGGAAAGCGGTGGCGTTGGTCTGTCCAGGCATCTTCCGGAGCGGGACGGACTCTTCATCAACATGCTTGTTCTGGACATGCTTGCCGCAACCGGCAAGTCTCTTCGGCAGTTGATAGATGAAATGTGGGGGGAGTTCGGCGAGTTCCACTACGACAGGCGGGATCTCCACGTGCCGATGGACGCCGGACATCGGCTCATCGACACGCTCGAACGCCAACCTCCTCAACAGTTTGCCGGCAGGGCGGTCTCGTCGATTCAAACCCTCGACGGAGTCAAGCTGATCCTGGAAGCCGACAGCTGGATCCTCTTCCGGCGCTCCGGGACCGAGCCCGTCCTGCGGGTCTATTGTGAGGCGCCCGGCACTGGTCAAACAGGCGAAATACTCGAAGCCGGACTTAGATTTGTGGAACAATTCGCGCCGACCGGTGTCTCTTGAGAAAGGCGGTAGAGATAAACCGTCTTCGGCGACAGACAGGGCGACAGGCTGATATAATTCTGGCTGGGCTCAGGACGAACCCAGGAGAAGTTTCGTAAATGCTGCGAAGGGAAATCTCATATTCGGAACTCGAGTCAACCGTCGGCCTGTCCGCAGGAGAGAGCCTTTTTGTTCTCCGCCTGCGGGCGAATGAAGATGCGGCATACGACGAGTTGGTGCGGGTCTATCACGGCTTGATATACCAGGTTGCCTGCCGCATGCTGGCCGATCCGGGCGAAGCCGCCGATGTGACGCAGGACCACTACTGTCCGGACGTTGAAGGATGAGCTTCTCATAAGTATTTGATTGGGCAT
>CAZOZZ010000033.1:0-30245 GCA_964584435.1 uncultured Solibacteraceae bacterium
CGAGGGGGGAGGTCGCTCTTCGCGTCCTCCCCTACTCTACCGTTTTTGCGTTGAACTCCCCGTCTCTCTTTGACATCCATAGTCCACCTGTGAGGCGTGGGTCCCCATTTTGTGATAGTGGGTTTATACTTGGCGCATGGGAAACAAGAACAAGATCGAGGTTCAGTGTACGTGTTGCGAGGCGAAGCTGACAGTCGATGCGGCAACCGGTGATGTGTTGTTTACGAAACAGCCTGAAAAGAAAGGCCTCTCGTTCGAGGATGCCTTGAAGGACGTGAAGAAGCAGCAGGCTACAGCGTCGGACCGCTTCGACCAGGCATTCGAAAAAGAGAAGGGCCGAAAGGACCTGATCGATGCCAAGTTCCAGGAAGCGATGGACCGCGCCGATGAGCTGGAGATGCCCGTCCGAGACATCGATCTGGACTAACCACCCGACTGAGCTTGTAAAACAAAAAAGGCGACCAAAGGTCGCCTTTTTCCGGTCTTACTGCTGATCACTGACCACTGACCACTGACCACTTCCCCTCAGTCCCTCCGTCTCGGTCTGCGATCGCCCCGGCCCCGGCCGCCGTCTCGGCGCCCTTCGCTTCGGCCTTCGCCTCTGTCGCCGCCACCGTCGTCGCCTGATTCACCTTTCTGATCCCGAAGCAGGGCCCGTCGGGACAGCTTGACCTTGTTTCCCTCGATGCCGATGACCTTGACCTGGATCTGGTCTCCCTCGTTCAGTTCGTCGCGAACCTCGCGGATACGATGTTCTGCGATTTCCGAGATGTGAAGCAATCCATCAGTACCGCGGAATATCTCGACAAACGCGCCGAAATCGACGATACGAACGACTTTTCCGAGGTAGGTCTTCCCGATTTCCGCCTGCGCGGTCAGGTCCTTGATGATCTGGATCGCTGTCTCCGCAGACGGACCATCCGAGGACGCGACGTTGACTGTGCCGTCATCCTCGACGTCAATCTTGACACCCGTCTGTTCGACGATCGAGCGGATCATTTTTCCGCCCGGTCCGATCACGTCGCGAATCTTGTCTACCGGAATCTTCAACGTGTGGATACGAGGCGCAAATTCCGAGATGTCCTCGCTGGTGGACGGAATCGCCTCGTCCATCTTGTCGAGGATGTGCATGCGTCCCGCCTTGGCCTGTTCCATCGCCTTCGACATGATCTCAAAAGTCACGTTCGTGATCTTGATATCCATCTGAAGAGCGGTGATGCCTTCCCGGGTTCCGGCCACCTTGAAGTCCATGTCTCCATAGTGATCCTCGGCACCGGCGATGTCGCTTAGAACGGCGTACTCGTCTCCTTCAGAAACCAGGCCCATCGCCACACCGGCGACCGCGCGCTTGATCGGCACACCGGCTACCATCAACGAAAGGCTCGCACCGCAAACCGTCGCCATCGATGACGATCCATTCGATTCCAGGATGTCGGAGACAACGCGGATCGTGTAAGGAAAGTCTTCCTGGCTTGGGAGCATCGGCACTATGGCCCGTTCGGCAAGGTTGCCGTGTCCGACCTCACGCCGGCTGGTTCCCATCATGCGTCGGACTTCACCTACCGAGAAAGGCGGGAAATTGTAATGCATCAGGAAACGTTTGAACGACTCGCCCTCGAGCCTGTCCATACGCTGCGCGTCGTCTCCGGTTCCTAACGTAACGGTGACCAGAGCCTGGGTTTCCCCACGCGTGAAGATGGCCGACCCATGGGGCCGGGGCAGGATGCCGCCTTCAATCCAGATCGGTCGTATCTCGTCCGCCGCTCTTCGGTCCGGTCGTGTGCCCTTCAGGATTTGATCCCTGAAGATCTTCTCCTTCAGCGCGCTGAACGCCTTGCCTGCGAGTTTCAGAGTCGACTCTTCGGCTTCTTCCCCGAACGAATCCAGCACCTTCTTCTTGGCGTTGTCGACTTTCGCGTAGCTTGTCAGCTTGTCGTGCTTTTCGGTGTTCAGAGCGTCTGCGAGTTCTTCTCGAATCGTCTCTTCCACCTTGCGCTCGATCTCCTCGTCGCGCGGCGCGAGATCCGGTGTGATCTTTTCAGGGCGGATCTTGTCGTAGAGTTCCTTCTCGAGTTCGATGATCTCCTTTACCGCCTCGTGTCCGAACGAGATCGCCTCGATCATCTCTTCCTCGGAAACTTCCTCTGCACCCGCTTCAACCATCGTGACGCCTTCTTCGGTGCCGGCGACGACGAGGTTCATCCGGCTGTCTTCGCGTTCCGAATACGTCGGGTTGATGCGAAACTCACCGTCGACCAGGCCCACTCGGACCGCCGCGATCGGTTGGGTGAAAGGCAGCACTGATAGATACAGTGCGGTCGACGCACCAATGATGCTCAGCGTTGAAGGATCCGTTTCCGAATCCGAAGACAGGACCATCGCGATGACCTGTGTTTCGTTCCGGTAACCTTCAGGGAACAGAGGGCGGATGGGTCGATCGATCAACCGGCTGTTCAGAACTTCCTGCTCTCCGGGTCTGCCCTCGCGTTTAAAGAAGCCGCCGGGGATTTTCCCCGCGGCGTAAAAGTAGTCTCGGTGATCGCACGTGAGCGGAAAGAAATCCAGGCCTTCCCGGGGTTCTTTTGCGCCGCACGCACTGACCAGGACGACGGTGTCTCCGTATCGGATGTACGCGGCGCCGTCCGCTTGCGTGGCCAGCTTTCCGACTTCGATCGACAGCTCTTTGCCGCCGATGGTCTTGCTGACTTTGTGAACATTCATGGTTGTTTGAATTTCCTTTCGTCCTTCGCGGTGGGGCGGGCAACAAAAAACGACCCTGCACTACACCACTGCGGGTCGTTACATCATTCTCAAAATGTAAATTGCAGTGTTACATCCCACGGGTTGGACGCTTTGGGACAGGATCGGGTGCCTACTTGCGCAGCCCCAGCTTCGAAATGACTTCACGGTAGCGACCGACTTCGTGTCGCTTCAGGTATTCGAGCAGGCGTCGTCGTCTTCCGACCAGCTTCAATAGCCCTCGCCGGGACGCATGATCCTTCTTGTGTGTCTTGAAATGGTCAGTAAGGTAAGAAATTCTTTCACTGAGGATCGCGATCTGGACTTCCGGAGACCCTGTGTCCGAATCATGAATTCTGTACTGATCGATTATGGAGCCTTTAGATTCCGTAGTCAGAGCCATTCTGTGTTTTCTCTTTCCTCCTAAATTTAAGCAATCAGATTAGCACAACTTTAGGATGAGCCCAACCCTTTTCAATCTCAGCGATAGCAATAAGTTCGTCTATTTTGTTAAAGATGCGGACGGGTGACGCCTCTTTATCGGAAGGCACCGGGAGCCCGTGACGCACTTTCTCTTCTCCTGTATTGTCGACGTCGATCCGGGCGAGGTGGAGCAGCAGTCCCTCCAACGGAATCAGGTTGTCCGGAGCTACATTTTCGGTTGGTACCGCATGCTCGATCCGGAACGGACCGGAGCATGTTCTGCATAGAGAAAAGAGGTGGGCTCCCGTTCCGACCAGCTCGCCGAGGTCCCTGGCGAGGCTGCGTATGTAGGTGCCTCCGGAACAGACGACCCGGAATTCAACGAGCGGGAGATCGAGAGAAACCAGTTGGAACTCGAAAATCTCCACTGAAACCGGGCTGAGTTCGACCGCCGCACCTTTTCGCGCAAGGCGATGTGCCGCAACGCCGTCAATTTTTTTCGCCGAATAGGCGGGAGGTATCTGGTCAAGGGAACCCGTAAGAGAAGCCATCGCTTGCTCCACCGCTTCCTGACTCAGATCCACCCGAGCAGTCTCACCTGTCTGTTCGCCTTCCCGATCCAGCGTAGTGGTCGTCCAGCCGAGCCGGATCTTACCTGTGTATTCCTTGGGTGCGGTCGGAATGAACCGTGCCAGTCGTGTCGCCTTGCCGATACTGACGGGCAGGACCCCGGTTGCCATCGGATCGAGCGTGCCAAGGTGACCGACCTTTCGTGTGGCGAGCCGCTTACGTATGCGCTGGACGACGTCATGGGAGGTGACACCTCCGGGTTTATTGACAATGGCCAAACCGCTCAACGGTGGAAGACCCTTCAAGATGGGGAGGTCGGCGTAGGGGAGGGAATGTCTCGGTCGGCGATGTGTTTCATCTGTGTGCGGATCCTCGACACTATCTGATCCTGAACGTCCCCCAGGTGCCCCGCCATACGGCAGCCTGCTGCCTTTCGGTGTCCGCCGCCACCAAACTCCGCGGCGATTCGAGAAACATCAATGTTGTCTTTTGATCGAAGGCTGACCCGGAAGGAGCCGTCTTCCAGCTCGCGGAAGAACGCAACCACGTCCACTCCGACGATGGTCAGCGGATAGTTCACGAGCCCTTCGACATCCTCGTCCTGACAGTGGTGCCGGATCATGTCGTCCCGCGTCAACGTGGTCCAGACAATGCGCCCACTCTCATCCAGTTGCATGGCGTTCAGAATAACCCCCATCGAACGGACCTTTTCGATCGGGTTGGAATAGAAAGTCCGCATCGCAAGGCCAGTAACGTCAGCGCCCTGTTCAGCCAGTTCCGCCGCCAGTCGGAACGTGTCTGCCGTCGTTGTCTCGAACTGGAACGATCCGGTGTCGGTCAGGACGGCGACGTACACATTGGTCGCTATCTCGTGCGTGATCTCAACGCCGAGCATCTTGGCCAGACGGTAGATCATTTCTCCGACAGCACATGTCGAAGGCTCAATCCAGTTGATGTCGCCGAAGGACTCTGTCGAATGGTGGTGATCGATATTGACGACGAACTGATCCGCCAACCCGTCGATTCCCGGACGTTGGATACTGCCGCATTCCAAAACGAAAGCGGCTCCGAAACCATGGGTGACACGGTCGGAGACCTGTACCATGTCCGTTCCCGGTAGCGTCTGGTATCGGGTGGGGACCGGATCGTGGCTGACGATGGTAGCCGTCTTTCCCAGAGCGCGCAGGGAAAGTGCCAGTGCCAGTTGGGAACCCATGGAGTCCCCGTCGGGTCGCACATGGGAAGCGATCACGAAGTCGTCACGTGCGTGGATGGTCTCAAGAACTTTCTGGATCATGGCTTGTCGGATGGATTTGTTCCAATAGCTCCTCGACACGGAATCCCTTTTCGATCGACTCGTCGTAATCGAATATCAGTTCCGGTGTCTGTTTCAAGTGCGGCAAGCGAAGACTGAGTTGTCTTCGTAGAAAGCCCCGGGCCGAGTTCAATCCTGCCATAGCGTTGGTCCGACCTTTTTCATTCTGGATCCCGCTTACAAAAACCCGGGCGTGACGCAGATCGCGGGAAAGTCGGACCCTGGTCACGGTGACTCCCCGCGCGCGCGGGTCCTCGACTTCGGACTCGATGATGATCCCGAGTTCCTCCTGGACCTGCTTTTCCAGCCGATCGACGCGCCGTTGTTCTGCCATTATAACAACTCAATGTGGCCGTTAACCGTGCATTCGGGCAGTGCGCGTTCGGCTTCTTCGAGTGCCAGAGCCAGTTGCCGCTCGAGGTAGCCAGAATCAGGTCCGACGCTGACGATGCCGATCTCGGCGCGTTGCCACAGTTCCTGGTGGCCTACTTCCGATACCGCGACGTTGAATCTGGCCCGAAGTCGATCCTTGAGCCTGTGCACTGCTTTGCGCTTTTCCTTGAGGGAGTGCGCGTGGGGGATATGCAGATCCACTTGAAGCAGTCCGATATGCATGGGAGTGGTCAGGGCCAGAGGTCAGCTGCCGGTCGGATGAAACGACCTCTGATCACGGATTACGGAGAACTGTCTCAGACACCTATTTCCGCTGCTACTTTTTCGGTGACGAAGGATTCGATGACGTCACCGACCTTGACGTCGTTGTAGTTCTGGATCCCGATCCCGCACTCATAGCCCGTCTTCACTTCTGTCGTGTCTTCTTTGAACCGTTTGAGAGAGGAAATTCTGCCTTCATGGATTACCACGTTATCCCGAAGGAGGCGGACCTCGGCGTTCCGCGAGACGCGGCCGTCGGTAATGTAACAACCCGCGATCACGCCGGCCTTTGGAATCCGGAACGTGTCGCGAACCTCGGCGGTTCCCTGATAAATCTCCTTGATCACCGGGTCCAGCACCCCGGCCATCGCCTGCTTGATTTCGTCGACGACGTTGTAGATGACCGTGTGGAGGCGGATGTCGACTCTTTCCCGTTCGGCCAGATCCGCGGCCTTCTTCTCCGGGCGGACGTTGAAGCCTATGATGATAGCGTTCGAAGTCGAAGCCAGTAGAACATCCCACTCCGTGATCGCACCGACACTGGTATGAATCGTGCGGACCTTCACCTTTTCGGTGCCGACCTTGTTCAGCATGTCGCTCAGAACTTCGACCGATCCCTGAACGTCGGCTTTCAGGATGATCGGCACTTCCTTCATGTTCCCCTGCGCCATCTTCAGGTGCAACTGGTCCAGCGTTAGCCGAGCGCTCTTGGCGTGGGCGGATTCGCGAAGTTTCTCTTGTCGGAATTGTGCAATTTGACGGGCTCGGTTGTCGTCTTCGAGCATCTGGAACGGATCACCCGCCATCGGAAGTCCCTGGAGTCCGAGCACTTCGACCGGTGTTGCCGGCGCAGCTTTCTGGACTTGCGCCCCCTTTTCGTCGTACATGGCCCGGACTTTCCCGTATGTCGCGCCGACGATGAAGTTATCCCCGACATGCAGGGTACCGTTCTGTACGAGGACGGTTGCGACATTGCCGCGCCCTTTATCAAGCTTGGCCTCGAGGACCGTGCCCATAGCCGGAAAGTTCGGATCGGCCTGGATCTGCTTCATATCCGAAACCAGAAAGACCATTTCCAGGAGGAGGTCCAGGTTCTTCTTCTGTTTTGCGGAGACTTCGACCATCACCGTGTCGCCGCCCCAGTCTTCAGCCAACAGATTCTGTTCGGCAAGTTCGCGCTTGACGCGTTCGACGTCGGCGTTCGGAACGTCGATCTTGTTGATGGCTACCAGGATCGGAACACCCGCCGCCCGTGTGTGGGAGATCGACTCGAGAGTCTGCGGCATGACGCCGTCATCGGCGGCCACAACGAGAATGACGACGTCGGTGACTGAGGCGCCGCGAGCCCGCATGAGGGTGAATGCCTCATGGCCAGGCGTATCGAGAAACGTGACCTTCCGTCCGTTGAGCTCGGCCTGGTACGCACCGATGTGCTGAGTGATGCCTCCTGCTTCACCTTCGGTAATTCGTGACTCACGCAGCGCATCGAGAAGTGAAGTCTTGCCGTGATCGACGTGGCCCATGATCGTAATCACAGGCGGCCGGGACTCCATTTTCGCGGTCTGGCTCACCTCCACCGCTTCGAGCAGTACGCTTTCCTCGATCGTGACGAAATCTGCTTCCGCGTTGAAATCCTTGCAGAGCTGACCGGCCAGTTCCTTGTCCAGGTTGTGGTTGAGCGTGGCGAAAACGCCGCGGTCCATCAGTTTCTTGATAACGTCCTTGGTCCTGGCTTCGAGTTTCTCCGCGATTTCCTTGACGGTGACGTTTTCAGCAAGAGTGACCCGCCTGAATTCTCGAATCGGTTCCGGTTTGGGTTGCGGCCGTGGCATCGGCCTTCTGGACATCACGCGTTGTGCACGAGTCGGCCGGGGCCGATCCTTCTTCGCCGTTCCCGGCTTCTGTGTCCACGGCTGGCCTCCCGGTCGCTGACCAATGGGGCCCCGCTGCGGCCTTGAAGGGCTCGTTCGAGTTCGAGTGTCCCTCGGACTGACCGGACGACGATGTGGGGTGGGCACAGGGCGATTCTGTTGGCGCAGTCGCTCCTGGGCCAACTGCTGCATCGTCTTTCGGGCTTCCTGTGCGGGTGGTGCGGCAGCTGCAGGCTTCTGTTCGACCGGAGCGATGGGTTTCGGTACCGCAGGAGGAGGAGACACAGATGCCGCTGGCTGTACGGGCGGCGGGGTCACGATCGGTGGCGGTGCCGGCGCGACCTTAGGTGGTTCCACCTGAACAGGCGCTGGGGGCTTTACTTCCTCGGATACCGGAGGGGGTACCACCTTGGCAGCCGGGACCACGACCTTTTCTTCTTCAGGTTCGGCGACCTCGGGCGGTTTGGGTTTGGCCTTGACGACCTTCGGTTCCGCCGGCGCCTGTCCGACGTCTTCCTTCTCTTCGATTTTCTGTTCGACCTTTGCTTCCTTGGCTTTGGAGGTCGCGGTCGTTTTGCGCTTGCGCTTCGGCTTTTCGATGACCAGCACGCCGAGGGTGTTTCGGAGCTGCTCGGCCATCCGATCCTCGACCGTGTTCGAATGCGAGGTTACCGGTGCGCCGATGAGCTGCAGTTCTCGAATCACTTCGCCGTTGTCGCGGTTAAGTTCCCGCGCTAGCTGGTAGACTCGAATCTTTGGCATACTGCTAAGTTATCCTCCAAATAAGCCTGCCCCCAGAATATCATGGCGGGCCAGTTCGGGCGAGGCATCAGGCCTCTTCCACACTCTCGACCTCGGCTGCTGCGACAGCCTCTTCTTCATCGCCGGTTTCGGATCCGGTGGCCGGTTCCCCGTCGGTCGGAGCCTCTTCTTCGACTGCCGAGGTAGAGTCATCGGCAGCTACGGCACCTTCTGTTTCTCCCTCGGTCTCGTTCGCAACCTTTTGATCGTCAGCCTCTTGGTCACCATCCGCTTCCAGGATGGCCGCTTCGGGGGTGACCTCCTCCAGAGCGGGTTCATCATCTGGAGCGGGCTCATCAACGGACTTGCTGAACATTGCCTCCTGAGTCGAACGTTCCAGATCGTCCTGGTAGGTCGGAAGCGCAGCATAGTATTCGGAAAGTTCGTCTCGGATCTTATCGATCGTTTTCCCGCCGATCCCGGGGAGTGCTTCGAGGTCTTCCGGGGCCAGGTCCGCCAGCTGTTCGACCGTCGTGATTTCGGCCGCAATCAGCTTCTTGATCAGTCCAGGTGTCAACCCTTCAATCTTTTCCAGCGGCGTTGCTGCCTGCATGCGTTCGATCTGATCCTCGATCTCGGCCCGCTTTTCTTCCTCGCTCTTAATGTCGATCCGCCATCCGATCAGCTTCGACGCGAGTCGGACGTTCTGTCCCTTCTTGCCGATGGCCAGAGAAAGCTGGCTGTCTTCGACGATAATTTCCATCATCCTTTCCGTGCCTTCAGGTCGGTCTTCGGTGTCGAGCGTCGACACCCGGCTCACCTTTGCAGGGCTGATGGCGTTCGTCGCAAACGTCACAACGTCGTCGGACCACTGGATGATGTCGATTTTCTCACCGCGCAGTTCGCGAATGATGGACTGGACCCGGCTTCCCTTCATACCGACGCACGCGCCCACCGGATCGACGTCACGCTCCCGGGATTCAACAGCGATCTTGGTTCGTTCGCCCGCTTCCCGGGCGATGCACCGGATCTGGACCGTACCGTCGTAAATTTCCGGAACTTCAGTCTGGAACAGATGCTGAACGAGCAGTGGGTCTCCGCGAGACACGACAACCTGAGGTCCCCTGGATGTCTTTTCTACTCGAACGATCACGACACGAATCCGTTCACCCATGGTGAAGCTTTCCAGCTTCGACTGGTCGCGCCTCGGAATACGACCTTCGGTTTTTCCAAGTTCGACGATAATATCTCCGCCTTCGAACCGCTTTACGGCGCAGTTGACGATTTCGCCGACGTGCTCGTGGTATTCGGCGTAGACGCTTTCCCTTTCAGCTTCCCGAACTTTCTGGAAGATGACCTGCTTGGCCATCTGTGCCGCTATGCGTCCCAGGCCTGCGGTGGGCTTCTGAAACTCGATTTCGTCTTCGATCTCAACGTCGTTCCGGATAGCCTTCGCATCTACCAGCGACAGTTCCGTCAAGTCGTCCTCAACGGTGTCGACGACCTTCTTGACGGCGAAGACTTCGATTTCGCCGCTGTCCGAGTTGATCCTCGCTCGCAGGTCCTCTTCCGATTTGAAGTACTTGCGCGATGCGACTACGATTGCGTCCTCGATGGCGTCAACCACGATTTGTGGATCGATGCCTTTCTCCCGGCTGATCTGATCGATCGACTGAAAAAGCAGGTTCGACATCCGTTAGTGACTCCTCGCAAACGTAGCAACGTTAGGTATTATTACGGCGCCCGACGCGTTCCCGAGCCCGAGTTTTCTCAAGCGGCCAGTCGACCTCGAGCCGTGCTTCTTTGATGACGTCCAATGGAAGCTCCAAAAGCTCACCACCCTCGAGTTCGACCTGGACCTTGTCTCCGTGAAGGCCTCTGAGTCTCCCTTTGAAAACCTTCTGATTGTTCAGCGGGAACTTAGTCTGGACTTTCGCCAAGCTACCCTCAAACCGCTCGTAGTCACTGTCTTTGACTAGCTTGCGATCCAGACCCGGTGAGGAAACTTCCAGCGTGTATGAAGATGGAATTATGTTTTCGACTTCGAGAACTGTTCCAACCTGCTCGCTGATCAGTCCACAATCGCTGTGCGAGATCCCTTCTGTCCTGTCGATGAAAATCCTCAGGATCCGGGTCTGGCCGACACCTTTCAGCTCGACGTCAACCAGTTCATACCCTTCGCTCTGGACAATTTCCTCGACCACCTGACGGATTCGATCCAGTTCAACTCCCATGTCAGACAACAAAATCCCATGTCAGACAACAAAAAAGTGGGCTGAGTCGCCCACTTCGGTCCACGACAAGAGTATATGTGCCGAAGTCATTGAAATCAAGCCGTTATTTGAAGGCCGAGATTGGCCCCGGGGGCTCGAAAAAAACGGAATCCGGGTCCCGGCCACACTGATTTTGCCTCAGGGGTTTCAGTCAGACCAGGAAGAGTTTCAGAAACAGGACCAGCGTCGCTCCGGCAAATCCTAGTGCGGCGTTGTACTCGTGGTTGGCCAGATACTGGCTGGTCGAAAAGGATTTCACCATGTGCGTGTTCAGTCGGTGGGGGAAGAAGGCTGGAACCCGCGCCTTGAAGTCGCTGAATTCCTGGCCGAACAGTTTCAGCAGGTGTCTTTCTTCCCCCCGGATCACGTTGGGATAGATGACAGCCGACGGCACTATCAGAATCAGCGCCGAGGCCAGGTTGGCACTCATCACACCGAACCCCACGGCAAGCATAAAGCTACCAAAATAAAGCGGGTTGCGAGTCAACAGGTAGGGGCCATCCTGGGCCAGGACCGCATCCTTGCGAATAACTCCCGCCGCCGCCGCCCTGAAAAATAGCCCGATCATTGCTGCCGGGATACCTGAGGCCAGCGAAACGAATGTCGGGGTCGAAAAATAGAACACGAGAGCCGCAGCGAAGAAACCAAGTGGGACGCGGAATCGGGCGAGCGTTCCGACACCCGGGGTCGACATCAGTCCAGAGGACCGGCTGCGCGTGGTGCCTCGAAAGCAAGTCGTCTCAGGCAGGCGTCGTAGACGTGATCGACCGTGATCTTCTTCAGGCAATCGAGGTGTTTGAGGGGGCACTCATCTCTCTGGTAGCAGGGGCGGCATTCCATACGTTGCTCTACAACAACGTCTTCGCGTCGGAATGGACCGTTGCGGTCGCTGCTGGTCGGTCCGAATATCGCCACGACGGGAACGCCGACGGCCGCGGCAAAATGCATCGGGCCTGTGTCTCCACCCACGAACAGCCGCGCCGACTCCGAGAGCGCCACGAGTTCCTGAAGGTTGGCCGGAACCATCCGGACGGTCTCGCCGCCGAGTTCCTGAATCCTTTCGGCGATCTTCTCCTCTCCCGGACCCCAGGTCACGGCAACCTCGAGGCCGCTTTCGATCAGGCGCCTTGCCAGCGTTCCGTAGTTTTCGGTGCCCCAACGTTTCGTCTTCCACGCGCCTCCGGGATTGATCAATACAAAATCGGAGTAGCCGTCAAGTCTTCGCTCGATCGAATTCCGGGCGGTGGCCGGCGGTTGGAGCGGAGTCGTCGTGTTCCACTTGGGCGAGATTCCCAACGGTTTCAGCAACTCCATCTGCTGGTCGATGATGTGGATACGCCGAGGTGTGACAACCTCGGTGTAGAAGAACCGGCTCGTCGATTCTTTCAGGAAGTCGCGCTCCCATCCGATCCGGATCGGAGCCGCGGACAAGTAGCCGAAGAAAGCAGATTTCAGAAGTCCCTGAAAGTCAATCGTGCAGTCATAACCATCAGTTCGAAGAGACCAGACGAACTCGAGAATCTCCTTGGCGCTTCCGATGCCAGGGCTATTGCGCCACTGGTATGTGTCGATCGGTACTATCCTCACGCCGAGTCCGCTCATCTCGACCACTGTCTGGTTCTTTCTTTCGATCAGCCAGTCGATTTCCGCATTCGGGAAGTGTTCGAGAAGCTGTTGTACCGAAGGCAGGCAATGAACCACATCGCCAAGCGAGCCGAATTTGACGACGAGTATGCGTTTCGGATCGTCGATGGGTCCTTGACTTGGGGGTGTCCAGCTCATTTTCAGTCGTCGAATCTATCATACATAAGATTCGACCGTAAGAAGGGGGCTCACCCCGAAGTCGCGAAGACCCACGTTCAAGGGAAACGGGGTGGCGACAGGTACGTGTCTGTCATTCTTGTCCCTAACTGACCACTGACAACTGGCCACTGCTTCTAAGAATACCGGTCCGCGATTGTACCGAGGATGTCTCTGGTCGAATGGTCCTTCGGATCTCCAGCGATCCGGACCTGGCCGCCGTAAGCGAGGACTTGCTCTCGTTCGGGGACGGTTTCTTCGGTGTAATCGGTTCCTTTGGCGTGAACATCGGGTTGGAGGATGCTAATGACTTCCGACACGTCGGTTTCTTCGAAGACCACGACGTAGTCCACGCACTCCAGTGCCGAGACAAGTGCGACTCGGTCCTTGAGAGCCAGGATGGGGCGGCCTGGACCTTTCAGTTTTCGGACCGAGGTATCGCTGTTGATCGCTACGACGAGGACTTCCCCGAGGTCACGTGCCGCCTCCAGGTAGCGGACGTGCCCGACGTGCAGCATGTCGAAGCATCCGTTCGCCAGGACGACCTGCCGCCCCCTGATCAGCGGCCGCAACTCCCCCACGTTCTTTAGTTTCATGGCCCCTCTGCGATCGCCGCACGTAGCTCTTCGCTCGTGATGGCTCTCGTCCCGTGCTTCATGACCACGACCCCTCCGGCACAGTTGGCAAGTCGCGCGGCATCCCTCGAAGTACCGCCGGCAGCCAATGCCAGTGTGAACGTCGCGATGACCGTATCGCCGGCTCCCGTGACGTCGGCGATCTCGTCGGTTCCATGAATGGGGATGTGCAGAGTCTTCTGCCCTCGTTCAAACAGAGCCATACCGTCCTTGCCCCGGGTGATAAGAACGGCTTTGTGCTTCAAGCGTCTCAGCAGCGTTCTGCCGGCCCATTCGAGTTTCTCCAGGTCGTTCCCGATTCGAATTCCCAGGGCGGCCTCTACCTCCGGTTCGTTCGGTGTGGCTGCCGTCATACCGGTGTAGTCGCCGATGACGAAACGGGAATCCAGGGTCGCGGGCAGCCCGCCCCCACGCACCACAGCCGCCAGTTCGGGTGTCACCAGGCCGTATCCGTAATCGGATATCAATACGGCATCCGCTTTCCTGAGTCGCGTTTCGAGACGCCGCCTCATTGTCTTCATCGTCCCCGTGGGCTGAATGGGCGAGCCCGCATCGAGTCTCAGGACCTGCTGGCGATGAGAGTGGACGGTCCCGGCCAGGATTCGCGTCTTTGTCGGGGTCCGGTAGGAGGCAACTTTCCGAATGCCACTCGTATCGATGCCGAGGGAGGAGAAATCCCCCACGAGTTGCCTGCCTTCCGCATCGTCGCCCACGATTCCAACCGGCAGGGGTTTTGCTCCCAGCGCCCAGAGGTTGTGAACGGCATTCGCGGCGCCGCCAGGTACCAACTGCGTCTCACGGTGGGACAGGACCAGGACGGGGGCTTCGCGTGAAATTCGCGAGATCTCTCCGTATACGAAGACATCGGCGATCAGGTCGCCCAGGACAACGATCCGCCGTCCTTCAAATTTCCCGAGCAGCGCGTTGAGATTCATCGTTTCAGTATAAGGTCCACAGCCTCGGCCAGGTCTTCGGCGATCAGGTCTGGTTGGACTTCTTCACTCTTGTACCGTTCGTGCTCTTCTCTCCCGTTGCCGGTCAGAACCAGGACAGTCGTAGCACCGGCAGCGTTACCGGCGCGGACGTCTCCGTACCTGTCGCCCACCATATACGAGCACTTCAGGTCGACATCGAGTTCCGCCTGTCCGCGTAACAACATGCCCGGCCGGGGCTTGCGGCAGGAACACCCGCTGTTGGGATGATGAGGGCAGAAATATGCGGCGTCCAGTCTCGCCCCTGATTGTCCGAGTTTGGCTCGGAGGTGATCGTGGACCCTGTGAACCATTTCCTCACGAAAGTATCCACGCTCGATACCCGACTGGTTGGTCGCCAGAGCGACCTTCATGCCGCTGTCGTTGAGCCGTCGGATGGCGTCAGCGGTCCATGGGAAGATCCTGTAGCGAGACACGTCAAACATGTAACCGACTTCTTCCGAGACGGTTCCATCCCGGTCCAGGAAGACAGCCGCTCCGGTGTTTGCTTCCTCTTTCATGTGATTCGTGGAGATGCTGATGTTGTCTGGAGCGACATAGCTGCTTCGAAGACTTCGTCCACGGTAACCCGATCCATGCACCGATGATCGGTCGGGCATTCCCGTAACAGGCACGGGCTGCATTGTACCGCGTGTCGGACAACCCGAGTTCGTGGCCCCAGGGGGTACGTGGCTTCGGCGTCGGTCGGCCCGAAAACCGCAACCGTCGGGATGCCCAGAGCCGACGCGATGTGCATCGGGCCCGAATCGTTCGTGATCATCAAGGAAGCCTGGGCGAGCAATCCGACCAGGGTCTCAAGGCTCGTCAGCCCGGACAACACCGCGGCTGGGTTCCGCATTCCATCTCGGACCTTTTCACCGATCAGACGTTCCGACTCCGACCCGACCACAACGATGGCGAGTCCCAATTCACTGACCAACCGGTCCGCAACCTCCGCGAAGCGTGTCTCGTACCACCGTTTTGCGGAGCCGAATGCCGCCCCTGGAGTAACGACGACAAAACCGGCTTCCGGATCGACTCCTTCCTGTTCGAGCAACCTCCGTGCCGAGACGCGTTCTTTTTCGGTGGCTTCAATCTCGATTGTTGGCTGGGAAACAGAGCCGAACATGTTCTCCACCAGTCCCAGATAGTATTGGGCCTGATGCTGTTTCTCCGGACTGGGCCGTGTCGATCGAGTCAGGAGAAGCCCCCGCCGGTCGGTAGAGTAACCCACCCGTTGTGGGATACCGCCGGTCCAGGCCGTCAACGCCGACCCGAACGAGTTGGGAAACAGCAGGGCCAGATCGAAGTCCTTTTGCCGAATCTCTTTCGCCATCTGCACCCATTCCCGAAAACCCCGCACCTTTTTCCGGCTCCAGACACTGTCGATGAACGGCGCCGAGCCGAACAAGCCCGCAACCCAGGGCCGCACGAGCAAAGTGATTTCGGCATCCGGGAAGAGAGCACGGACGGCTTTCATAGCCGGCACGCTCAAGACTGCGTCGCCAACCCAGTTGGGCCCGCAAATCATGATTCTCCGGGGTTGTGTATGCATGGCTGTCGGCTGTCAGCGGGTAGCTTTGAGCGCGTAGCGGGTAGCGTGCAGCTTTGGATCGGCCCGCTTCTCCCGACCCTGGACCTCGGACCTTGGACTTCGGACCTCCCCCTCCCCATCACTCAATCTTTTTCAGGATAAGGTCTCGAAGCTCGTTGAAACGCCGTATGTTAGCAGAAATACGAAGGAAGTAGAAATCGCCGGCGGGCAGGCGGACGGCATCCTTTTCCGTTGTGATGTGAACATGATCCGGCGTCAATTTCAGGTCGCGGTTGCGGTAGGAATAGTGGTCCGGGAAACTTTCGGTTTGGGCCGGCTCGAGGCCCATCGCTCTCAAGGTGTTGAAGAACCTTTCCGGTTTTGCGATTCCTGCGAAAGCCGCCACAGGTTTTCCCCGAAGCGAGTCGATTGGTGTGGGAGTGCCGTTCCGTATCACGCCGTCCACCGTCATGTGTACGTCAAAAGAGGGGACCGGCAGCACCGGTGCGGCTGCACTGTCCGATGCGAGGACACAGGCGGCGTCTGCACGCAAGAGAGCCGATTTTGGCTCTCTCCAGCGCCCCCGCGGTAGCAACGATTCGCCCTCTGTCCACTCCTCTGCATCGATGGTCACGATGTCCACATCCCGGTGCAGGCGGCGGTGCTGGAATCCGTCGTCAAGGATAAACAGATTTCCCAGACGCTCCGCTTCGGCCAGCAGGCCCGCCTTGTGCCGGTCCGAACCCACGACAACCGCAACGTCGGGCAGGCGGACCGCCATCAGGAAGGGTTCGTCTCCCGCCTTTGCCCAGTCCACCACCGGGCCCTCACCACGACTGACTACGACAATGCCCCGACTCGTTCGCCGGTACCCTCGCGAGAGTACGACAGGACGGTATCCAAGGTCTCGGAACTCTGCGGCCAGGGCGATCACCAATGGAGTCTTGCCGGTTCCCCCGGTTGTGAGGTTGCCGACGCTGATCACGGGGTGATTGAGCCGGTGGGTCGGCAGCAGGCCTGTTTCGTACAGACGGTTCCGGGCTTTCACGAGAGTATGAAAGACGTGACTCAAACCGGAATCTCCCGCTCGATACAGGACTCGATCGCTTCGAGGGCGTTTGCGGTTGCACCCTGATTTTCCTCGAGAAGTCGCCGGCCGCTGCCTCCGATTTCGGCCGCAAGGTCCGGTCGGTCGAGCAGTCGTTGGACCTCGGTCACAAGTTCGCTGACGTTTCCAACTCGGACAGCGGCCCCGGCCTCCAGAAACGTACGTGCCATGTCCCTGAAGTTCTCCATGTGAGGACCGAAGACAACTGCCTTCTTGAAACGTGCGGGTTCCAGGACGTTGTGACCGCCGCGGGGTACCAGCGTCCCCCCCATGAACACGACAGTTGCGTGTTCGAACACGGCCGTCAGTTCTCCGATCGAGTCGAGAAGCAGTATGTCCCGGCCATCGAAGGATTCGGTCAGTCTTGAACGTCGGATATAGCTGAATTCGCCGCCGTCCAGCGTTCGTGCGACTTCATTGAACCGTTGTGTCAACCGTGGTGCGATCAACAGCTTTAAGGTCGGATTTGACCGTCGCAACTTGCCGAATGCTTCCAGGACGAGTTCCTCTTCCCCGGCCGCGGTGCTGGCGGCGACCAACAACGGTTGCCAGCGTTCGATAGCCGCTTCCAGGTCCGGACCCAGTTTGGGTGTGGATGCCGGCAGGTCGTATTTCATGTTACCGAACACGACGACCTTTCGAGGGTCGGCGCCCATCGTCCGGATTCGTTCGGCATCCATTTCCGATTGCATTCCCAGTATCTGATAGGCATCCAGCACCGTCTGGAGCCATCGGCTTCCCAAAAGATACCTCGGGTAGGACTTGTCCGAGATTCGACCGTTCACCATGACGACAGGAATTTGACGCCGTTTGCATTGTCTCAGGAAATTGGGCCAGATCTCGGTTTCCGCAACAATGACCAGTTTCGGGCGGATGCGGTCCAGGCTCCGCGTTACCGCCGCCGGCAGGTCCACAGGGAAGTAGACGATTCGATCGATGTCGTTTCGTTTCTCGGCGAGTTCCCGTCCGGTCGGAGTCGTTGTCGATACAACGAGCCGATAACCCGGCTGTTGCCGCCGCAAGCCCTCGATCAACCGCTCAACGGCCTTCACTTCGCCGACAGACACAGCGTGGAGCCAGATCGTGGGTCCCCGCTCCTCTTCCACGAAACCCAGTCGCTCACCGATCGTGGGTCCGTACTTCCTGAAGCGAACCAGGTAGTAGGGAAGCGTCACGATAAGGCCCAGGGCCAGGGTGATGGTGTAGATGGCGTGCATCAGCGTGTTGATCGACCAAATTATAAAATAGCTATCAGCTGTTAGCCATTACCTGTTAGCCGAGAGCCAAAAGCAAAAAGCCAATAGCTGAAAGCCAACAGCCATCGGTTATCATAGATGGTTTGCTTTGGTGTACGTGAGGTTAACGAACAGCAGTTTGGAGAAGAATCAATGGCTATCAGGGTGGGTATCAACGGTTTTGGGAGGATCGGCAGGAATTTTTACAGGGCAAGCAGCGGTGATGACAACATCGACATCGTTGCGGTCAACGACATCACAAGCACGGCGACGCTGGCCCACCTTTTGAAGTACGACTCGGTTATGGGCAACCTGGCCTCGCCGGTAGAACCGAGCGACGACAGCTTGAGTGTGGATGGAAAGGAGATCCGTGTCTTCAGCGACCGGGATCCCGCCGCAATCGACTGGCCCAGCCTTGGTGTCGAGCTGGTTGTCGAGTCGACCGGATTGTTCACCAAGGGTGACGATGCGCGGAAGCACCTCCGTGGTTCGGTAGGCAAAGTCATAATATCGGCGCCGGCCAAAGGGGAGGACATCACGATTTGTGTAGGGGTGAACCACGAGAAGTACGACCCTTCCAGCCACCACGTGATTTCCAACGCGTCCTGTACCACCAACTGCCTGTCGCCGGTGGCCAAGGTGCTTCATGAGACGTTCGGCATCGAAGGCGGGCTGATGACGACGGTGCACTCCTACACGAACGACCAGAAGCTGCTGGATCTCCCTCATGGCGATCTCCGCCGCGCTCGTGCCGCAGCGTTGTCGATGATCCCGACATCGACAGGAGCGGCCAAGGCAATCGGGCTGGTCATGCCCGAACTGAAAGGCAAGCTGGACGGGATCGCCATCCGTGTGCCCACTCCGAATGTGTCGATCGTCGATCTGACCGTAGAAACATCAAGGTCGGTTACCGCAGAAAGTGCCAACGCCGCGTTGAAGGCCGCCGCAGACGGCCCGCTGAAAGGTGTGCTTCAGTACTGCGACGAAGACCTGGTATCGGTCGACTTTCTCCACAACCCGCATTCCTCCATCCTTGACGCCGGCTTGTCGAAGTCGATGGGCGACAAGATGCTCAAAGTGTTTTCCTGGTATGACAACGAGTGGGGATTCAGTTGCCGATTGGTTGATCTCATCAAGCTGGTGATGGCGTAGGGCCGAAGGCGGCGGGAAGGACAGGGAGTAGGAGTCCGAGGTCCGAAGTCCGAGGTCCGGGGTCAAATCCGGCTGCCCCCGACTCCGGACTTCGGACCCCGGATTCCCGACCTCGGACTCCTCCAAGATACAATGAACAAGCTTTCCCTCTCCGACCTCTCTCTCTCCGGCAAGCGTGTCTTCATGCGCGTGGACTTTAACGTTCCGCTATCGGAAGGGGAGATTGCCGACGACAATCGGATCCGGGCGGCGCTGCCTTCGATCCGGCATGTTGTTGCCGAGGGCGGGCGATTGGTGCTGGGATCCCATCTGGGTCGGCCCAGAGGCAAGAGGAACGAGTCGCTCAGCCTGCGCCCGGTGGCGGCAAGGCTGGGACAACTGCTCGGGAAGAGCGTTGACTTTGCAACCGACTCGATAGGAACCGAGACACGTTCCCAGGTCGATCGTTTGGTCGATGGGGATGTGTTGCTGCTCGAGAACCTCCGTTTTCACAGTGGAGAGGAGGCCAACGACCGGGCGTTCGCTTCCGCACTGGCTGGGTTGTGCGACATCTTCGTGAACGACGCTTTTGGAACAGCCCACCGGTCGCATGCGTCGACCGCTGGAATCGCCGCACACGTCGGGCACTCAGCTGCCGGCTTTCTTATGCAGAGGGAACTTGAAGCACTGGATCATGCCCTTCGCGGTGCCGAAAAGCCATATGTTTCGATCGTCGGTGGGGCCAAGATCTCGGGAAAGATCGAGCTCATCGAGAACTTTCTCAAGATCGCCGACAACATTCTGATCGGCGGTGCGATGGCATACACGTTTTTTCGGGCACAGGGATTGTCTACCGGCAATTCGCTCGTCGAGGAAGACAGGTTGACACTGGCGGGAGAACTGCTCGAAGCTGCCCGTGAACAGGGGACCGAAATCCAACTGCCTCGAGATCATGTCGTGGCGTCCGATTTCCAGGGCTCCGGTCTCCGGACGGTTGGAGTGGACGAAACAGGTTCGGATGAGATGGGGCTCGACATAGGACCCCGGACCGTGCGGGCCTATGAAGGCATCGTCAACAACGCCCGGACTATCGTCTGGAACGGACCAATGGGAGTCTTCGAGAACCCGAAGTTTTCTGCCGGGACGTTTGCCATTGCCCGTGCCGTTGCGGCCTCAAACTCGTTTTCCATTGTCGGTGGCGGCGATTCTGCGTCGGCTGTGATCCAGTCCGGGGTCCGAGAGGGCATCACACACATCTCCACTGGCGGCGGCGCCTCGCTGGAATTCCTGTCGGGCCGGAAACTTCCAGGGGTCGAAGCCCTTACGGACAGGACGGCCTGACGAACTAACAACGCAAGGAGGGTACTATGCGGCGACCGGTCATCGCTGGTAACTGGAAGATGTTCAAGACGCTGGCCGAGACCAGCGAGTTTTTCGACGCGCTGCTGCCCGTGATCGCGAACGCCGATCACTGTGACGTCGTCATAGCCCCGACTTTTACTGCCCTCCACGCGGCCGTGGCGAAAACCGCCGGAAGCCGTGTCATGATCTCCGCACAGAACGTTCACTGGGAAGACCAGGGTGCCTTCACTGGTGAGATATCGGCCGGGATGCTCCGCGATGCGGGTTGCGGCGCGGCCATCATCGGCCATTCGGAGCGTCGGCAGTTTTTCGGGGAAACTGATTTGTCGGTTTCGCGCAAGGTCCCTGCGGTGATCGGGCAGGGAATGAACGCGATCGTCTGCGTCGGCGAGACTCTGGACGAGAGGGAGGCAGGTTCCGCGGAAGCGATAGTCAAAAGGCAACTTAGTGACGGGCTCGCTCAATTGACTGGTGATCATCTTTCCCATATCATTATTGCTTACGAACCGGTCTGGGCGATTGGTACGGGGCGCACTGCAACACCGGAAGGCGCCGCCGAAATGCACGCATTGATCCGTGGGGTCATATCGGATCTCTATGGTGGATCGATAGCCGATGCCCTCCGGATCCTTTACGGCGGAAGTGTGAAGCCCGGCAACATCTCCGACCTGATGGTGCAACCAGACATTGACGGCGCGTTGGTCGGAGGTGCCAGCCTCGAGGCGAATTCGTTCGCGTCGATCATCCATTACGGGAGATCTTGAACCGGGTTCAGGAAAATATTCGTTTATGATTACTTTGCTCACGATCATTCACGTCATTGTGTCGGTGTTCTTGATCCTGGTTGTTCTGCTCCAGCAGGGAAAGGGGCAGGATTTCGCGGGTGCATTCGGCGGTGGCGGCTCGCAAGCGAACGTCGGTGCTCGCACCGGCACGACACTGCTTCACAAGTTGACGACCACGGCCGCCGTCATGTTCATGTTGACGTCGTTGACCCTGACGATCCTGATCTCCCAGCCAGGAGGCGATTCCGTGATTACCGACGACGCCCAGATCCCCCAGACCGAGACGGTCCCGGCCGCGGATCAAGAACAACCGGTGGAAGCCGAAGCGCCGGCGGAGTCTGAAGACGTTCCTGAGGAGACGCCGGAAGGAGCGCCAGAAGACGGTCCCGAGCCCTAGCAGCAGAAAACACGCCGAAGTGGTGGAACTGGCAGACACACCATCTTGAGGGGGTGGCGCCTTTGCGGGTGTGCGGGTTCGAATCCCGCCTTCGGCATAATTGAAATGGCCCTGTAATCAATAGGTTGCAGGGCCATTACTTCTTGCAGTGGGAGATGTGTTCAGGGGAGCGTGTACGGGCGTCCCTCCGTGGTCGCCCGCCGGGATTGACGGAATTAATGGGGTCGGTTCTTGGCCTCGTCAAGGTTGACGGGGTTGCAGGGCTGATGGCTCGACGGCGTGCCTGGTGCGTGGCAAGAGACGGCTACCCGTACACGTTCTCCTGTCCCTTTCTCGAACCCAGTCCAGGTTCCGGAGTGCCTACAGATTTTGTCCGGTCCGTTATACTCATTGGAACATCTGTTCGACAATTCATCCATAGGAGTTCCATTGATGCCTGCACTGACCTTGTCCGAGCTTCCCGATGATGCCCGTATCTGGATTTACGGAACTACCCAGGCTTTAACAGAGGAACAGGTCCGGGCGCTCGATGATCACATGGCTCAGTTTCTGGCCCGGTGGCACTCCCACGAACGGCCTGTCACGCCCACGTGGCAACTGATGCACGACCGGTTTGTCGTTATCGGAGTGGATGAGTCGGCGGTAGGTCTGTCGGGATGCTCCATCGACAGTATGGTCCGGAACCTGCAAGATTTTGAACGCATTACGGGACTCGATTTCCCTGGCACGGCCAGCCAGGTGTTCTATCGAGACGGCACCGGTGTGATTCAGTGCGTCGACCGACCCGGGTTCGCCAATCTGGCGAAACAAGGCACGGTTGATGAACACACCATCGTATTCAACAACGTGATCTCGAGCGTTGGCGAATTCCGGGCTGGACGATGGGAAGTTCCGGTGAGCGATTCCTGGCACATGCAGGCTTTCGGCCGTGATATTACGTCAGCGTCGAGCCCGCCGTCCCCTCGCCAAACCCCGGCTTGAAGAGAAATCCGGAATAACCCTACTGCTGCGGCATCAGCGTGACCCTCACACGGTTCTCCATATTGAAGTACTTCCGGGCGGCCTCCTGAATCGTAGCGGGGGTCACCGCCTCGACCGAAGCCGGATAAGACCGTGTGCTGGCGCCGGGTTCCATGCCGCGCTGATAATCGAAGACGAGCTAGTTCAGGACGTTCCTGTTCTGCTGGAAGCTGGTTTCGAAGGACCTGAGCAGCGCTTCTCGTGTGTTCGCAACCTCCTCCTCGGTGGGCGGCGAATTCTTGAAAGCCTCGATCCCCTCGAACACCGTTTCCACCAGCTCCTCGACTCTATCCGGATCGGAACCGAAGCTGATCGCAAGCGTGTAGGTCTCCTCCGGTCGCCAGTTGTAACCGGCGCTTACGTTGACACTGTACGATCCCCCTAGGTCCTCACGTATCCGGTCGCTGAGCCGGCCTTCCAGAGTCATGGCCATGGCCCGGATGCCTGTTCGCTCCGCCTGGGCCGAATAGTCGAAAGGTCCGGTAAAGGCGATACGTGTTTGGCTTCTGGGCTCCAGCCCCTTACGGACAGTCTCCTCGATAACCCCCTCCGGAGTTCGGACACCGATGTCCCGCCAGGTTTCCTCCCGGCCGGTCACCGGCAGGGCACCCAGGTAGCGCTCGACGAGAGGTTGCATCGTGGCAGGATCCACATTGCCGACGAAGACGAATGTGTAATCGCCGGCGTCGGAGAACCGATCCTTGTAAAAGGCGAGGGACTCATACAGGTCCGTCTCGTCGAGTAACGCGACGGTAGGCGGCCGCTCACGCGGGTGATCCTGTGTCATGATGCGGACGTACGCGTCGCTGAATGCCGCGGCCGGGTTCCGGTCCCGATTTTCGAGTGCCTGTCGATTCTGGGTTTGCCATACCTCGTAGTACGTGTCATCGGCACGGGGTGCTGTGAACCTCAGGTAGATCAACTGGAACATGGTTTCCAGATCTGTGGGCGAAGCGCTCCCGCTGACGCCTTCCTCCAGGGAGGTGATGAACGGACGAACGTTCGCAACCTTGCCCGTGAGGACTTTCCCAAGATCGATCGCGCTAAAATCCGCAAGCCCGCCGTTCGTTATCAACGATGTCGCAGTGCTCGCCGGAACATAGTCTTCATCATCGACCAGCGAAGTGCCTCCTGGACTGAAACCACGGAACACGATCTCGTCTTCTTCGAAGTCCGTCGGTTTCAGGATGACCCGGATGCCGTTGGCCAGAGTCCATTCGGTGATGTCCCATTCGACCGTGTCGGTGTCGACGACCGGAGAGCCCTCGGGAACCTCCGCCAGCAGCGGCTGGTCGGAAACCGTATCGACGTACGCCGTGATCTCCGCGTTGGTCCCGGCCGCCAGAACGGCCGTCAGGTCCTCTTCACCGGGCATCGTCAACCCTTCTTTTTCTGGGCCGGCGACGAGGACAATTCGATTGTCATCATGGATCCAGGCCTGACCGATCCGATTCACCTCATCGAGCGTGATTTCCGGGACGAAGCGTTTGTAGAGTTCAAATTCGTACTCGATGCCGGGAATGGACTCTCCGTCGAGGAAGGCTCGAATGTATTCCGAAGCGTAGGAACCGGAATTGCGGTTCTCACGGTTGATGAATGCACGCTCCAGCCCACGCATGACATTCGTCTTTTCCCGATCGAGCTCCGAGGCCGTAAATCCAAAACGAGCGACACGTTCAGCCTCGACAAAGAGTGCTTCGATCCCCTTTTCGATGCCATTTTCCAGAACACCGGCGGTCAAGGCGTAAACGGCCTTCGAACGGATCAGCCTGCCCTGGTCTGACGATGCTCTCAGAAAGGGTGGGTTGGGTTGTCTGGAGATCTCAGCAAAACGATCGTTGAGCATCCCGTTGTACAGACTCTCGACGATCCGCTGCCTGTAGCCGCCGATCGTCCAGTCGTCATGGACATCCATCTTGTGGTAGACCGAGACACTGGTCGAGGAAATCTCCGGATCGGTAGCGATGGAGAACAAGGTCTCCTCATGGTCCCCAACCTCATAGACGATGCGCTCCCGCCGGTTGGCGGGATTAGCTAGACCTTCGAAGTGTTGTCTCGTCAGGGCTTCAATGTCCGATGCTTCGAAGTCGCCGATCGCGATGACCCCCATCAGGTCCGGCCGGTTCCAGTCGCGATAGAACCGGCGGATTGCTTCGTGCTCGAAGTTCTCCAGACTTTCGAGCGTTCCGATGGGCAGTCGTCGGGCGTACTGTGAATCTTTGAAGAGGATCGGAAACTGCTTGTCTCGTAACCGCGAACCAGCTCCCTGGCCGAGGCGCCATTCCTCGATGACCACCCCTCGTTCCTTGTCGATTTCCTCAGGATCGAGAGTCAGCCGGTGAGCCCAGTCTTCCATGATCTCAAAGGCTGTCGCCATGTTTTCGGGATCGTCAGTTGGGACCTCGAGCATGAAGATGGTTTCGTCAAAGGACGTGGTCGCGTTGACGCCGGGACCCAGGCGCATGCCGATGGACTCCATAAAGTCGACCAGTTCACCCTTCTCGAAATTTTCGGTGCCGTTGAAGGCCATGTGCTCGAGGAAGTGAGCAAGTCCGAGCTGGTCGTCGTCCTCCACGATGGATCCGACGTTCACTACCAGGCGCAGTTCCGCCCGGTTCTCCGGCTCCTGGTTCTCGCGGATAAAGTAGCGCAGGCCGTTGTCGAATGTGCCGGTCGTAACCTTCGGACCGACCGGCGTCAATTGATCCAACGGTGCCGTCTGTGCCTGTTCGGGTATCGCCGTCGTCGGCGCTTGTCCGGCGCCGAGCCCAAATGGCGCTACCGCCACCATCACAGGCATCAGCAGGAAAACGAGAGTCAGAATTCGGATTCGGCCTTTCATCGAAGACTCCTTTGGGTTTGCTGAATCGGGTCCGCCGGGATAGGATTCGACGCCCTTGTCTCAAGAACCATACTAAATCGTAGTTTCGTCAAAACGGAACGAAGAAATTCCGTTGTTCACGACCTTGTTGAGCGGGCCCTTAGTCAAGATATGGACGTTTTCGATCCGGATTCGGTAGAGGTGTGGCACGCCACTCAATCGACCACGGCCTTGAGCAGCTTTCGGATGGAGCCGAAAATGAACAGGATAGAGTGTCGGGGTGGCCGTCCCTGGCCACCCGCGGGCACGACTGCCACCCGCGGGCACGACTGAATGTTCAGGCCCAATCCTTCCTGTCCGGGTCGCTCCAGGAGACAAATCATGACCCGTAGGCCGAGACTGGCCTGGCGGGCGGCCAGGGACGGCCGCCCCGACACCCTAGCCCCTTACTGCCGGCAGTGGACCGTCACGCCAGCAGATCACGCCGGTAATACCTACTGCGGAACCTTGAATTCTGCCATCGCCTTCTTGAGCCCGGCGATCGTGATGTCTGCACGGTAGTCCGCCAGCTTCTTCCCGTTCGCAATGACTTGCTCGGTCGACTCCAGGTCCACGCCGTAGATGGAGAACCTGCCGGCCTTCGTCCGTTCTGCTTCCCGCAGGAGCCTGGGATTGCTGACCGCAACCAGCGACTCGTAGTGGTAGTCGTCATGGATATCCCATCGGGTCGCCGACTGTGTGTCCGGTACCTGGACGATTCCGAGCTCCTCCTTCATGTAGTCGTAGCTCCACCTGTCCTCGGTGTAGTACTCGGTGATGAAGAAGACGCGTGCCGGCTCGCCTTTCCATTCCCGGTTGAGCTCGTCGGCAACTTGCTCCATGCCCCGCTGGTTTCCGCCACTGTCGCCGATCATCATGATGTCGGTGAAGCCCATCGATTTGAGGCTTCTCGTCATGTCCGTCAGCACCGCCATGTAGGTCTCCTGGGTCAGGTAGACGCTTCCGGGAACGATGTTGGGGTTGTCGGGGTTGCCCGGTTCCAACCTCACCAGCGGTGCGATCAACGCGTTGCCAAGCTTTCTGGCGATCGCTTCGGTCGTCGTCTCGAGAACGTAGTTGTGTTTGCCCGTTGAGGTGTATGGACCGTTCTTTTCGACTCCACCGGTTCCAATGATGGCGGTCGTCTTGCCGGCGGCTATCGAATCGCGAACTTCCATCCAGGTCATCTCTTCGGTCCACACCGTGTCCAGCATGTCGATCGGGCGTTCGCCGTCCGCCAACTGCTGGGCGGCCCGTCGCTCCTGCTGCTCGGGAGTCAGTGGCTGGTTCCCGCGGCCTCCGCGGCCGCGTTGGGCCAGAGCGGATGTCGAAACCAGACAGATCGCGATCAGCGAAAGGAAAATCACTCTTGAAAGTTTCATCTGTTGCCTCCAGGAAGTGGACCATTCTAGACCGAGGTGCTCCGGACAACAAGAAATCACGCACACCTTTTGATCAGGTGTCCAATTGCCTCATCGTCTTCGGGACTGCCCGGCACCCGCCTGAAGTCGGTGTCCTGATTTGAGGGCTTTTGATATTGACCCGAGAACGCCAGCTGACATAGAAGAGGGTAGCGCGTATCACCTACACTATGCCGAAGGACGGAGTCCGCGTTTCCGACACGGATCCGGGAGGGCTTCGTCCGTTGTGGGAAATCTATCGGAGGAGGATCAGGATTGGGCAATTTCATTGAAGCTCGACGACGGTTCATGGCGCACTTCACCGCCATCGGTTTGGGAACGACGCTGATACCGGGGATCATCTGGGCGCGGATGCAAGATGCCGGCGAAGAGCAGATTGCGCTGGAGATGGTCCGGGATGCCATGAAACTCTCCGGTGTGGAAGTGACCGAAGAGCACTCGAAGATCATTGAAAAGCACCTCCTGGTGGTCCATATTGAAGCCAAATGCGCAAAAAAGTGACCGCGGTATTCGAAAGCGCCTGGAGCTTGTTCAGGCGGCTCTCGATCATCGAAAAGGTTTTTACCACTCTCCTGATGATGGAAATCGTCCACGTGTGCATTGTCGTGGCACTCTGGCGGCCGCAACTCGCGGGCGCGTCGACACTCCACTTTCTGTTCCTTCTGGCATTCCTGTCCCTGATCGGCCTCTATCTGGTTCGCATGATCCGTCTCCTTCCGGAGTTCTTCCGCAACCTGTCAACCTTCGAGAAAGCCCTGATGGGTCTGATCGTTGTGTGGATCGGATTCGGCATTATCGGCACTGTCATCGGAGTGCAACTGCCGGACTACATCGATGCCGTCGCCGTTGTTGCGGTCTTGATCCTGGTGTTCACAAATGCGAGACGGTTCCTGGGCGTGGTCTTGTGGCGTCTCCGAAATCGTCTGATTGCGACGTATATTTTCATCGGTATCGTTCCCATCGTGTTGATCGTGTCGATGCTGGGTATCGTGATGTATATGCTTGCGGGCCAGGGCGTCGCGTATCTCATCACGACGGAATTGGAACGCCGGAGTGATGTCACCCGGAACTCCGCGTTGACTATTGCTTCCGGCGTTGCGTTCGGAAGTGCGACGGAGTCCCCCGAAGCTATTGGGGGCCGGGTCCTCGACGACTTGCGTGCCCGTTTCCCCACCTTGAACGCCCTTGTACGTGTGGATGGCCGCGATATTCCCATCGGACCGAACCCGGTCCTGACCGAGTTTCCAGCATCGATGGTGCCGGATTTTCGGGTGTCATTCAGGTGGAACGCGAATTCGTGACGGCGGCTCGCGTCACGAGTGGACCCGTCGCCGGTGAGGTCGAGGTTCTGGCGTATGAAGCGGTAGACGACCAGTTACTCTCCGACCTGTTGCCGGGTCTGGCGACCACCACTTTCTTCAGCGACCTCGTCCTTGGAGCCAACGATGCAGCCAACGACGGAAGCGGTGACGGAAGCGGTGACGGAAGCGAGGACCCGAACACCGGTGGGATCCAGGTCTCAGTTGACGGCCGGCGAGCGAGGGCCGAAGAGACCCCCGAGTCCATGGGTTGGTGGGATGTGCCGGTTGTCTGGACGGCGGGCATCCCGGTATTTGACCTCGAAGGGGCCCCCGACGGCCAGGAACAGATCCTGGTCGTTTCCCGCCCTTCCCAGATCGTCCGTCAGTTGTTCAGCCCGCTGTCGGATGGGGGGTCGACCCTCGGGGCCGTGCTTGTCGCGATTGCTGTTCTCTTCCTCGGAGTCGAACTTTTTTCACTTCTCCTGGGTCTCGGCCTGACCCGTTCGATTACTCATTCGGTCAGCGATCTGTATGGCGCGACGCTCAAGGTTCAGGACGGGGACTTTTCCGAACGAATTCCGGTCCGGACGAAGGATCAGTTGAGTGAGCTGGCGACCTCGTTCAACAGCATGACCGAAAACATCCAGGGTCTGATTGACGAATCGAAAGAGAAAGAACGTCTGAAGTCGGAGTTGGAGATCGCGCGCGACGTGCAAATGAGACTGTTTCCGAAAGACGTTCCCGAGATGCGGACACTGGAACTGGCAGGCATTTGTAATCCCGCTCGCATCGTCAGTGGAGACTATTACGACTTTCATGCGCTCGACTCCAGGTGGATGGCCCTGACGATCAGCGACATTTCCGGCAAAGGGATATCCGCCGCTCTGTTGATGGCGGGCATCCAGTCTGCTTTGCGTGCCCAGTGGACCTCTCTTTATGATGCTTCCAGCCACGAGAGAAACGGGGGGGTGCCCGTTTCGACATCGCTGCTGGTGTCGCACCTGAATCGGCAACTCTACGAAAATACTTCCACCGAAAAATACGCCACACTCTGCTGTGCGCTTTACGACGCTGACAGTGGTCGACTGGTCTATACGAATGCCGGACACCTGCCGCCGATTCTCATCCACGATGGTGTCCCGACGCGCCTGGAAGTCAGCGGTATGGTCGTCGGTATGTTTCCCGAATCCGAATATGACGAAAACGACGTTCGAATGGAATCGGGTGATTTGCTGGTGGCCTTTACCGACGGCGTGACGGAAGCGGAGAACGAACGGGGCCAGGAATTCGGAGACGACAGGCTGCTCGACCTGCTCGTGGGCAACTCCGACAGACCGCTGGAGCAGGTGATCGACGTTGTCGGCACGGCCGTTCGGGACTGGACGCATGATTTTGATATGCGTGATGATATGACGATGCTGCTGGCTAGACGGGTTTGATGGGGAAGTGGGCTGGGGATGGGAAGTGGTCAGTTGCCAGTGGTCAGTGGTCAGTTGGGGGGAGCCGGCAGTCCGGAAGAAATTGGCACCTGACCCGATTTCGGATTTTGGACTGCGGGCCTGTTTCCTGCAATCGGCGTAATTAGCGTTAATATACTTAATACATGTAATCGCTTTCAGCTGTTCATAATTTTGACTCTGCGACGACAGATTATCGGTCGATCTTAATAGTAGAATCAGTGTTCGGCCATCCGGCTGCGAACCCCTAAATCACTGTATATTAATGAAATATCGGTGGCCCCCCATCGAGAATGCAGATTGGTGTGTGGATTGCGTTTTCGAATGTTGGAGGGTACGAATATGATCCCGATCAGAGTTAGATTTGACCGCAACAACCAGCAGTTCGAGTTGATCGAAGACTACAAGGGCCATCTGTTTGAGGATGGAGAAGACTACTGTCTCGTACTGGACAAACCGAATTCGAAGGGATCGAATGCCGAGGCGGAGTGGGATTGGCATTTCGACGATCAATTCGAGGACAACGGTCACGTGAATTAGGGCGGACACGCCGAGCACGTCCGGTCTCCAGACTTCTGCCTGAATTGTGTGAACCTGCCTGGTTTGACGTACATCAAATTGTTGATAATTACTTGATGTACG
>CAZOZZ010000034.1:0-4969 GCA_964584435.1 uncultured Solibacteraceae bacterium
CCTGATTGGCGGTCGTACTTCAGACAACATACTCCCCGAAATGTTCCGGAAGAAAATCACATGATCTTCTAATGAGTCAAAGAGGTAATCTCTTACTTCGTCAACCAGCTTCCGACGTCCATGAATAAACCTGAAGTCAAAATACATCGTTGCTTTTGTGAGATCTTGCTGGGAGGGATTGAAGATGATGTTGCTTAGCAGGGATTTCCAGCCATCCACGTTCTGACAAAGGTCACGGTTGCTGGCCATGATGTTTCCTTCACACAGCGGGAAGCCACAAATCTCAAGTGATCTACTCACTTTTTCCGCAAACTCCAGAAACCAGATTTGAACCGAATCGAATTCCTCCGCAGGCACATTTTGAAAGACTATTCCATTGTCCTGGTCGGTTCTGACGGTCTGTTCCTGGCGGCCTTCGCTACCCATGCCGATCCACGCAAAGGCCACCGGGGGTTCTCCTTTCCCTTCACTTTCCATTTCTCTCAGGCAGATCTTGACCACCTACCTGCCGATGGAATCGTTCAGCAGGGTCACGAATCCTGTTAACGAGACGGCATTTCCTTCCTTGACATAGTTGTCCCAGATCTCCTGGTTCGCTTCCTCGCGGGAGCCGGCAATCCCTTCGAGTGTTGTACTTCTTTCAATCTGCTCCAATATGTCTCGCGGATAGTGATGATCGAAAGATATCCAATCCGTCTCGGAGACCACCCCCATCGGTTTGTCTCCATCCATGACGAGCAGATGATCAACACCATGTTTGATCATGTACATCAGCCCCTCATACGCCGACATCTCCTTTTGTACGGATATGATTTGTGGATCCATGAATTCACGTACAAAGCGCTCTTCCGGATTCTCGCTACTGATCGCGTATTTGATGAGGTTGCTGTGATTGATAATTCCAGCCGGGATTCCGTCGCGACAAACAACGATATGCTCCCCTCCTGATCCCGCAAGACTTGCCGCAGCCTTACGGATCGACAAAGACTCCTCGATCAGGAGAACGGGTTCTTTCAGGAGATCTCCGACTGCACCGGAAAAAGGTAGGATTCTCTTCGCTTGTTTGAAAGGTTCCATGCCGCAACCACATACACCGGCTACGATGATGAGAAGAACCTTTTATCGTCAGCCAGCGAAAAACCAGACAATCACGATCCCCACCACATTACCATGAGCCGGGAATAAAGCAGGATGCATTGCGCTTCCTGCGGAGTGGACCGGCTGCTGCCGTTCCCGTATGAAGAACACGATATTGAGGCGGCTAGATCTAAAAACCAAGCCGATTCAATCAGAACTATCTTGTCCGAGTAGGTCCGTATCGATGCGCTGCACGACTGCGGGAGCATGTTGCCTCATGAGTCTTCTGATGACCAGGTTCATCCACACGAGACATGCAAGGCTGAGCAGGGCGAGGATCATCCAGGATGTCGTCCAAAGACCGCTGAACTGGAGAACGTAGCCGAACAGGATCGGAAGGAAAAAGCCACCCAGACCACCCAGGACACCGACCATTCCTCCAACGACAGCAACATCGTCCGGGAAATAGTCCGGAATGTGCTTGTAAACGGCAGCTTTGCCGATTCCCATCGCAATGCCGATGACGAATACGAAGAACGTGAAGATCCAGACATTCGCCTGGAAGAAGATATGGGTCACACCCCTGGCCAGGAGTTGCCTCTTCTCCAC
Source organism: uncultured Solibacteraceae bacterium (assembly GCA_964584435.1). Classification (GTDB taxonomy): domain Bacteria; phylum Acidobacteriota; class Terriglobia; order 20CM-2-55-15; family 20CM-2-55-15; genus CAZOZZ01. Next base: position 1,687 of record CAZOZZ010000034.1, read on the forward strand.
GTTGTCGCCGGCCTCGACAAGCGGTTCCTGCCACGAAACCGACCGCGGAAGAACCAGGACACCTTCGTCCTGAAGCTCCTGCTGCGACGTCAGCTGAAGGCTCCCGGGTTTGAGATCGTAGCGGATATCGCCCCGATCCGTCGATACAAGGATGTGATCCTCGCCGACCGACGCGACCGTTCCCGCACCTTGAGCCATCACGCCGCTGCCCGGGGACCAGATGTCCATTCGGGGAAAAATCAGCATTACCGAACTCGCCAGGCATGCGGCCAGAATCCATTGCATGACTGATCTGGCGCCCATCCTGTCCGACATCCACCCTCCCAGCGCCCGAATAACACCGGAAGGCAGGCTGAAGATCGAGGCCATGAAGCCGGCCCATGCAACCGACATTGCATAAGCGTTAACGTAGTAAGGGATCAGCCATTGGGCCAACGCAACGAAACCACCGAACACCAGGAAATAGTAGAGACCAAATCTCCAAACCCTCAACCGCTTGAGCGGCGCCAGGCGTTCGGCCAGATTCTTATGGTGTCCGCCGGCCAATCGAGTCGTTGTAAACAGAAGGAAGACGACTCCCGTCACCAGGAGTGCCGCCGCATACACTTTGGGCAGCATCCGCCATCCTTGCCAGATCGGCACCGTTGGCAGTGAACCAGTTCAACAGGTGCGGTGCCCCCAGGCTGGTCAGGGCCGCGCCGGCATTTCCCGCCCCGAAAACGCCAAGCGCGAACCCCTGGTGCTCCCTGGCAAACCAGACCGACGTGTACGCGATTCCGACGGCGAAACTGGCTCCGGTTATTCCGAAGCCCAGACCCAGGATCAAGAAACTGCCGTATGAGTTGGCCGCCGACACCAGATAGATGAAGACAGCCGACAACAGCATCAATATTCCGTAAACGATTCGACCGCCGTATTTGTCGGTCAGCAGGCCCACCGGGAGACGAGTCACAGCACCGGACAACACCGGCATACCGATCAACCAGCCCATTTGGGAACTGGTCCACTCGAAAATTCCGTTGTCGACAAGAAAAGTGATCAGGACGCCGTTCATCATCCAGCACATGAAGCAGACGGTGAACGCCAACGTGTTGAGAGCAAGTATCTTGAGTGCGGTCCCTTGTTCTGACGTCGTGACCTCTTCGGCCTGGGAGCCTGGAAAGCGTTACTCTATCGGCGGGCGGTGACCTGACAATGCCGTCCGAAGCGCGTCAGTCGAACCGAACCGCTCATTCTACTCGATCCGTCAAGTTGATAAAAGCTCTCTCGTCACCTATGGCTTGCGATTCCAACCGCTAAGTGGCGGCCCCATATCGCGGCAGGCGACGTGGAACGACGCCGGCACCACTCCCGAAGAGGCCACGATCCGGCAAACGGTGAGAAATACCGGCTCAATCAGATGCCACGCCGCGACAATCTGTCCATTTCCCCACGGCTTTCCCGAATCAAGTTTTGCCAACGAGTCAGAATCCGGCTGTTTACGGTAAAAGTGTCGAAACCCATCAAGGCTTGATATTTCTAGGGTTTAACGCCACCGAAGGGTTTGGAACGGAATCTGCTAGTTCCTTCCTTTTGATAAGGCGGCGCTAGGGCGCGCCTACCACGAGCGGGTCGCTACCGATGACTTGGTGCGAGCGAAGTTAAAGGCAGTGACCGCGAGGTGAAGGGAGGTCTTCAAGCGTGCGAGTACTTTCGCAACGGGTAGTTTTTGTTCTGCTCCTGGTCGGTTTTCTTCCCGTCCCCGGTGTGGCTCAGCAGGCGGACTCCTTCTTCCGCCAGAACTGCGTCAGTTGTCACACCATCGGGCGCGGCAAGCTCACGGGCCCCGACCTCAAAGATGTGTCCAACCGTCAAGACCGGGACTGGCTCATCCGCTTCGTCATCAATCCGAAGGCGGTCATCGATTCGGGCGATCCCTACGCACGGGACATGCTCCAGCAGTCCCGGAATGTCGTTATGCCGACTGTTTTTGGCATGACATCCGATCTGGCTGGGGCTCTTATCGATCTCATCGACGAACAATCACTGCTTCCCGTGTCCGAAATGGCAGGCCCCGCGTTCAACGATCGACCGTTCACGCCCGAAGACATCGTCGAGGGAATTGAAATCTTTCGAGGGACGGATTCGCTCAGGAATGACGGGCCGGCCTGCATTTCGTGTCACACGATGAAAGGTCTGGGGGGCCTCAGTGGAGGACGGTTGGGGCCAGATCTGACGCGTGTCTACGAACGCTTGCAGGGGCGCACGGCCCTGGCAATGTGGTTATTCGCTCCCGCTACGACGCGGATGCAGCCGCTGTTTCGGGACCACCCGCTTGAAGAGGACGAGATCCTCGCACTCGTGGCGACGTTTGAGGCCGCTGCAAGAGAAGGCGGTGAAGACGATTCGGTTGCCACGCTCAGCTTCATCTTCTGGGCACTGGGTGGAACTGTACCGCTGCTCATGGGTTTTGACGCTGTCTGGAAATTCAGATTCCGCGCAGTTCGCAAGCCGCTCATCCGTAAGGACGGTCTCAACAAATCATGAAAAACAAGAACGGGAATCCAAACGCCCTCGGCACTCTTTACTGGATCAAGGATCAGTCCGATCCGAAGGATCGAAGCTGGGAAGAGTTCTATCGTAACCGCTGGCAGCACGACAAGGTCGTCCGCAGCACGCACGGAGTAAATTGCACGGGAAGCTGCACGTGGCAGATCCATGTCAAGGACGGCATCGTGACCTGGGAGATGCAGGGCCTGGACTATCCGGAACTTGAGGCCGGACTTCCTCCGTACGAACCACGCGGTTGTCAGCGGGGCCTCTCCTTCTCCTGGTACCTCTACAGTCCGCTTCGCGTGAAGTACCCCTATGCCCGAGGTGTACTGCTGGACATGTGGCAAGTCGCACGGGCGAACCACGACGACCCGGTCGATGCCTGGAAATCCCTGGTAGAGAGCAAAGACCGACGCGACCGGTGGCATCGAGCCCGAGGCAAAGGCGGCTTCCGGCGGACGGACTGGGACACGATGCTTGAGCTGATGGCGGCTGCCAACATCTATACGATCCAGAAACACGGACCGGACCGTATCGCGGGCTTCTCTCCGATTCCGGCAATGTCGATGATCAGCTATGCCGGGGGAGCCCGGATGATGCAGTTGATGGGAGGTGTGTCCCTGTCGTTCTACGACTGGTACTGCGATCTTCCCACCGCGTCACCCGAAACATGGGGCGAGCAGACGGACGTGGCCGAGTCGGCCGACTGGTACCACTCCAAGATGATCGCGGTCATGGGGTCCAACCCCAA
>CAZOZZ010000034.1:4979-12679 GCA_964584435.1 uncultured Solibacteraceae bacterium
GAACTTGAACATGACCCGCACGCCCGATTGTCACTTCGCGGCCGAGGCTCGTCACAACGGCACCAAGATGTGGGTGTTTTCGCCCGACTTCAACCAGGTCGCCAAATATGCAGACGAATGGGTCGCCGTCAATGCCGGCCAGGATGGAGCATGGTGGATGGCGGTAAACCACGTCATCCTGAAGGAGTTCCATCACGAGAAGCAGACCCCCTATTTCCTGGACTACGCAAAGATTTATTCCGACTCGCCATACCTGGTGGAGCTGACCGAGGAGGCCGGCACGTTCCGGCCCGGAAAAATGCTGCGGGCGAACAGGCTGTCACCTTACCAGGACATCGAAAACGGCGACTGGCAGTTCCTGATGTGGGATGAAGAAGACAAGCGGGTCAAGGTTCCAATGGGCAGCGCCGGACATCGATGGGGAAAGGAAAAGGGAAAGTGGAACCTGTCGCTGAAGGACGCTATTGATGGTAGCAAGATCCATCCGACATTGACGTTCCTGGATGACGCGGATGCTGTTGTTCAGGCGCGGATGGACGACTTCGGTCAGGGTCGGGCGCTCGCCAGGGGAGTCCCCATCAAGTACATCGAGACCGCCGACGGCAAGCGCGTGGTGGTGGCGACCGTTTACGACCTGCTGATGGCGCAATACGGAGTCGGCCGCGGCCTCGACGGACAGTACCCGAAAGACTATGACGACGAAGACATGCCCTACACGCCGGCGTGGTCGGAGAAATACACGGGCATGTCGCGCGACGTCCTGGTTCGTTTCGCACAAGAGTGGGCAGAGACGGCCCGTCTGACCGGAGGCAAATGCACGATCATCATCGGGGCGGGAATCAACCACTGGTACCATGCCAACCTGATGTACCGTGCGGGAATTCACGCGCTGATGCTGTGCGGATGTGTCGGCATAAACGGCGGTGGGCTTGCACATTACGTTGGGCAGGAGAAGCTGGCTCCGGCGGAACCCTGGGGAAAGATCGCGTTCGGGGGAGACTGGATACCGGGAGCCAGGTTACAGAACTCGACGAGCTGGCACTACGTACACAGCGACCAGTGGCGTTATGAAAAGGGGTTCACCGACTACCACAGCGTGCCTACGGACCCTGATGGCAAGACGATCGCTCGTGGGCACACGATGGACCTGCAGGCCCGCGCGGTCCGCAACGGCTGGCTTCCGTTTTTCCCGCAGTTCAATGAAAACCCGCTCCAGGTTGTCCGGGACGCGCAGGCGGCGGGGGCTTCGACCGACGAGGAGATCGTCGAACACGTCCGCAAGCGACTCGTCGACCGAGACCTGTCCTTTGCAATCGAGGATCCGGATGCACCGGAGAACTGGCCCCGTGTCTGGTACATCTGGCGCGGAAACGCGATCATGTCCAGCGCAAAGGGTCACGAGTATTTCTTAAAGCATTACCTCGGCAACCCGTCCGCGAACGCGATTGCCGAAGACATTGCGAAGGACTCTGTCGAAGAGGTTCGATGGCATGAAGAAGCTCCAGTGGGAAAGATGGACCTGATCGTCGATCTGAACTTCCGCATGGACACCTCGGCGCTCTACTCCGACATCGTCCTTCCTGCCGCGACCTGGTATGAGAAATCCGATCTCAACACGACCGACATGCACAGCTTCGTCCATCCCCTGACAGCAGCTGTACCGCCGTGCTGGGAATCCAAGAGTGACTGGCAGATCTTCAGAACACTGGCAAGTAAGTTCTCCGAACTCGCCGCAAAACATTTCCCGGAACCTGTAAAAGATCTCATGGCCGGCCCCCTGTTGCATGACACACCGGCCGAGATAGCGCAGCCGGAAATGAAGGACTGGACCCGAGGTGAGGTCGAGGCGATTCCGGGCAAGACGATGCCCAACCTGAAAGTGGTTACCAGGGACTACAAGAACCTATACAACCAGTTCATTTCTTTCGGGCCACTCGTTCGATCGGGCGGACTCGGTGCTCATGGCGTCAGTTACGATGCCGTTGACTTTTATGATGAAGCCGTCGACCGCGGGCCCACGACAAGCTTCGACGGAAGAACCTACCCGTCTATGTTTGAAGACGAAGAAGTCTGCAACATCATTCTCCGTTTTGCCAGCGTCACGAACGGAGAGCTGGCGTACCGGGCATACAAGAAGCTCGAAGAACGAGTCGGGCTTCCGTTAACCCACCTGGCGCAGCGAAACCGTGAGACCCGTGTCGCTTTCGCAGATCTGCAGAGCCGACCCCAGCGCTTGATCAACAGCCCGGTATGGTCCGGACTTACCGAAAACGGGCGCGCCTATTCGCCCTACACGTACAACGTAGAGAACCTGGTGCCCTGGCGCACCCTGACCGGTCGGCAGCATTTCTACCTGGACCATCAGGGATACATCGATTTCGGCGAGCACCTGCCCACGTACAAACCCAAACCGCTGCCGGTCCAATACGCGGATCTGCGCTTCAGCAAGGAAGTCGGGCCGACGTTGATGCTGAATTATCTGACCCCTCACGGGAAATGGCATATCCACTCCACGTTCGGAGACAACCATAGAATGACGACGCTGTCTCGCGGGGTGGAACCATTCTGGATGAACGATCAGGACGCGGCCAAAATCGACATCGAAGACAACGATTGGGTCGAAGTCCACAACGATCATGGCGTCGTGGTCACCCGCGCGGTCGTCAGCTGTCGAATTCCTCGCGGCATTTCAATCCAGTATCACTCTCCGGAACGAACGTATTCCGTCCCGAAATCTCCGCTGCGCGGGAACCGCCGCGCCGGCGGTCACAACAGCCTGACGCGGGTGAGGATGAAGCCCAACCTGATGTTGGGGGGCTACGGCCAGTTTACGTATCACTTCAATTACTGGGGTCCGATTGGATCCAATCGCGACACGCACATCCTGGTGCGCAAACTCAAGGAGCTGAAATGGTAGGGACCGGATCGGCCCGCACGTCTTACGGCTTCGGCGAATTCGTTCGCCCACACACAGTGAAAGGAGATCGACCATGAACGTCCGCTCACAGGTGTCCATGGTCTTTCATCTGGACAAGTGCATCGGCTGCCACACCTGCAGCATCGCCTGCAAGAACATCTGGACCGACCGTAAAGGCACCGAGTACATGTGGTGGAACAACGTCGAAACCAAGCCGGGCACGGGGTTCCCCATTCAGTGGGAAGATCAGGCCAAGTACATGGGAGGGTGGGACAAGCACAAGGGCATGCTCCGCCTGAAGTCGACGGGAAAAGGGCGGATCATCTTCGACATATTCCACAACCCGCATATGCCCAGCATGGACGACTACTACGAGCCCTGGACTTATGACTACGGGGAGTTGTTCAACGCACCTGAAGGCGCAGACCAGCCGACGGCCCGCCCGATTTCGATGATCACCGGTGAACACATCGACATCGAATCCGGTCCCAACTGGGATGACGATTTAGGTGGCTCGCCCCTCTACGCCGCCAAGGACCCCAATCTCGATCAGCTGAGTACGCTCCAGCGGCAACAGTTGCAGGCAATCGAGAGGCTGGTCTTTTTCTACTTCCCGAGGATCTGCAATCACTGCCTGAACCCCTCATGTGTGGCATCCTGCCCGTCCGGGGCGCTTTACAAGCGAGGGGAAGACGGGATCGTTCTCGTCGATCAGAGCCGGTGCCGTGCGTGGCGTTCCTGCATCGCAGCGTGCCCGTACAAGAAGACATTTTTCAATTGGAGCGCCGGGAAGTCGGAGAAATGCATCCTTTGCTTCCCTCGTCTCGAAACGGGGCAGGCGCCGGCGTGTTTCCATTCCTGTGTCGGGCGGATTCGCTACCTCGGGGTTCTTCTCTACGATGCCGACAAGATCGAATCAGTGGCCAATCTGCCTGAGGTGGAGCTGATCGAAGCCCACCGGGCGATGATCCTCGACCCTAACGACCCGGAGGTGATCAGGTCCGCACGCGCGAACGGAGTGCACGATTCTGTTATCGAGTCGGCCAAGAAATCGCCTGTCTACCAGTTCGTCAAGGTCTGGAAGATCGCTTTGCCGCCTCACATCGAATACCGGACGCTTCCGATGCTGTTCTACGTCCCGCCGATGTCACCCGTGATGGCAGCACAGGACGAACAGGGCAAGTTGAATCATGTCTCCGACAATCTGTTCCACGACATCGACGAGGCGCGGGTTCCGGTGGAGTATCTGGCGCAGTTGTTCGGAGCCGGCCACGAAGCCCCCGTTCGTTACGCACTCCGGAAGCAGATGGCCATTCGCTGGTATCGCCGTGCGGTTACAGTTGGCGACGTCACAATGGCAACCGCGGAAGAGATGCTGCGGCAAGCCAACTGCACGGTCACTGAAGCTGAAGCGATCTATCGCCTGACTTCTCTTCCCACTTTCAAGGACCGTTTTGTCATACCGCCTTTCCACCGGGAGGAGGCCATAGAGATGATGCAAGATCCGCTCGAGCACAAGAGCTCGGTAGGATTCGGATTCCTTACCGGCCCGACTGGAGGGACGAGATGAATTCCAGGGAGAATGCTGTTGTCCACCTGTCGCAGTTATTGACCTATCCGGGCAACAACTACTGCGAACTGGTTCAGGGAGCCCCGCAATTCCCGGCGGAGGAATACCCTGAGGCGGCGGCTCGCTTGCGAGATTTTGCCGCACTCACCGTGGACTTCTCGCTCACGCGGTTTCAGGAACTATTCACCTTTACCTTCGACCTGAATCCGATCTGCTGCCTCGAAGTCGGGTGGCAACTCCATGGAGAGGAATATGCCCGGGGGACGTTTATGGTCGCGATGCGCGACCGCCTCCGGAGTTTTGGAATTGAGGAATCCGGAGAGCTACCGGATCATCTGTGCCACGTTCTCCTCCTGCTTGGCCGAATGGAACAGGAGGAGGCGACTGAGTTCATAACTTCCGGCGTCGCGCCAGCTCTCACAAAAATGCGTGCCGGAGTCGAAGGAAAAGACAACCCGTTCGAGCAGGTACTTCTTGCCGTCGAGTCATTCTGCGGAGTCCTCTCGGGTGATCGAGAAGAGGTTGGTCATGGCTAATCTACCATCCCTGGATTTGTTTCTGTTCGCAGTGTTGCCGTACATCTCGGTCTTCACTTTTTTCCTGGTGACGATTCGGGCATACCGCGTCCGTGCGTTCACTTATTCGAGTCTGTCGTCACAGTTTCTGGAAAACCAGCAGCATTTCTGGGGAATGGTTCCGTTCCATTACGGCATTCTGGTGGTCCTGGGCGGACATCTCCTGGCGTTTCTTTTCCCGGCCCAGTTGATCCTGTTCAACTCCAGACCGGTGCGTCTTTACATACTCGAAGTCTCCGCTCTGATCTTCGCTCTCCTCACACTGGTGGGACTCGTGAGCCTCATCGTGCGACGAATGAGCGTGTCGAAAGTCCGGAAGGTCACGACCCAAATGGACCTGGTCCTGCTCGGAATGCTGTTGGTTCAGGTTGTCAGCGGTATTTACAACGCGGTGGTCTATCCCTGGGTAACGTCCTGGTTCGCGGCATCGGTGTCGCCTTACCTCTGGACGTTGGTCCAGCTCAACCCGGACTACAGTTCGATTGCAGCCATGCCGTGGGCGGTCAAACTGCACCTGGTAAACGCCTTTCTCGTGATCGGTATCATGCCGTACACGCGCATGGCGCACGTGTTGGTGGTTCCGAACCCTTACCTGTGGCGCAAGTATCAAGTGGTGCGCTGGTATCGAGCTCCGGGAGTTCCCTTCCAGCCGAATCTGGAACAGGTAACGGCAATGAAACCAGTTGTGACGGATTCCGTTCTAACTGAACCGCCCAAGTGAGTCAGCTTACAGGCTGGCAGGACTCGGAGGCTACTATGCCAGGGCACGAAACAGAGATTAATACGCTGACGCCGGACTTATTAGCCGACTTATTATCGGCATTTTTCTGAAGAGGATTGTAACCAATTAATCTAATTCACCATCACCATGATCTGATTGCCCACATCCGGGTTTGATGAAGGTTCGAACATGTGTCCATCACCACGATCCGGACAGGGCCATGGAGCTTTGCATATAGTTTTTTAATACCTTATTGAGTTTTCCTCCCGATGTTTTTGTCATGGAGGCAGTCATGGATAAAGTCGATTTATTAGACCTGAAGAAGGAAGAGATCAAAATCCTTCACTTTACGTGGATCGCATTTTTTATCACATTTTATGTGTGGTTCAACATGGCCCCGTTAGCATCCACCATGTTGAAAAACATGGATTGGATGACCTCGGAACACATCAAGGTGTTGGCCATCTGCAATGTTGCCCTGACGATTCCCGGCCGGATTGCAGTTGGCGCTTTGATTGACCGATTTGGGCCCCGAGTTGTGTTTTCAGTATTGATGGTCGTGATGTCCATCCCGGCTTTCTTTTTTGCCTTTGGAAATACCTTCACCCAACTGATTATTTCCCGACTGTTCCTGAGTGTGATCGGAGCGGGATTTGTTATCGGCATTAGAATGGTTGCCCAGTGGTTTCCCCCAAAAAGAGTCGGCTTTGCCGAAGGATTCTACGCCGGTTGGGGCAATTTCGGGTCTGCAGCCGCAGCGATGACATTGCCCTGGATTGCCCTGAGCTTTTTCGGGGAATATGAGGATGGCTGGCGTTACGCGTTGGCCTTCAACGGTGCGGTGTCCCTGATCTACGGGGTTATGTACTATTTCCTGGTGACCGATATCCCGGTCGAGGGCATATCTAAGGCCTATCATTTCAGGCAAGCCAAGAAGGCCCAGCCGATGCTGGTTTCGTCCTATGGCGATCTGGCCCAGTATCTGGCGTGGTCCTTCCCCCTGGTCGGCGCCCTTGGAATTCTCACCTGGAGAGTGAGCAATATCATTATGGATGCGGGCACTCCAACCGCGCATCCATTGGTAGACCCCACGCTGATTAACTTAATTTACGTCGGACTGACGGTCGTATTCATAGTTCATATCGTTAAGACGCTGCAGGTAAATTTGCCTCATCTCAAGACAAATATTCCGCAAAGCGACAGGTATTCCTGGAGCAGTGTGGCAGCGTTGAATTCACCTACTTCGCCAACTTTGGTGCTGAACTGGCCGTGGTCTCAATGTTGCCGATGTTTTTCGAAGCAACTTTCACAATGAGTGCAACCAGCGCCGGTATGATTGCGGCTTCCTTCGCATTCGTAAACCTGTTCGCCGACCGCTGGGAGGTTACATTTCCGACCACATGACCAACAGGAAGAGAACAATGATCATCTATATGGTGGGCATTGCACCCGGATTTTTTGGCATGTCATTGATCGCCCAGCGTGCCGCCGACGGAACGCTGATTCCGATGTTTGAAGGAACCTGGTGGCTCGTCGTTGCGGTGGGTATGACCATCTCTTGTTCCATGTTCGTCCAAGGGGCGGAAGGGGCGACATTCGCAATCATTCCGATGATTCACAAGCCTCAGACCGGGCAGATCGCCGGGATGGCCGGAGCTTATGGAAATGTAGGCGCCGTGTGCTATCTGGTTCTTTACTCGCTGGTCGACTCGAAAACATTCTTCTTCTGGCTGGCTGTCGGCGCGACAGCCAGCGTTATTTATTGCATGGCCTTCCTGAAAGAACCGAAGGGAGCTTTTGCAGACGAGTAGTTAGATCTGCGGATAACCCGCACGGGAGCGATCAAGGTGAATAGTCGGACACTTACAATCCTTCTAACGATAAGCCTGGGCTACACGGTCCTGCTTACCGGGCGGA
>CAZOZZ010000034.1:12689-28805 GCA_964584435.1 uncultured Solibacteraceae bacterium
ACCCTGATGTCTTCACGCCTGCCGGGCGACCATCAGGGATACGAACCCACACAGCCGATCGAGTACTCCCACCAACTGCACGCAGGGGAGTTGAGGATCCCCTGCCTCTACTGTCATTTCGGGGCGGAGAAGAGCCGGCACGCCGGGATTCCGGCACCAAGTGTTTGCATGAACTGTCATGCAATGGTGACCTCAACTCTGGGAGCTGTCCGAGCCGAGGACGAAGCTGCCCAAATGCAGAGCCGAGCACCACGGCTCATCCGCTCCGAGCAACTTGGACTTTTCTATGAACAGATCGGCCTCGGTGAAGACCTGAAGGCGGATCTGGCGGAATCCGAGGGATCGATCGAGTGGGTGAAGGTACACAACCTGCCCGATTTCGTCTACTTCGACCATCGCCCGCATGTACGGTCGGGCCTGGAATGTCAGGCATGTCACGGACCGATCGAAACGATGGAGCGCGTTCGGCAGTTCGAAAGCCTCAGCATGGGCTGGTGCGTGAACTGCCATCGTCAATTGAACGAGATCGGAGTGCAGGGACAACCGGTGGACGCGTCGATCGATTGTGTCACCTGTCATTTTTGAATTTGCCTGTTTGAATTAACCTGGAGCGCGGAGATCGATGACAAAAGCCCGACCCAACCAGTATCGGAAGAGCGCTACCGAACGTGACGTGCGTTTGGAGAACGGCGCCATCGGGCCGGACCAAGTCCCAACGGTGCCGGGGGCTGGCGAATTCCCTCGACGCAGCTTTCTGAAAGCCGCCGGATTTGCTCTTGGAGGTGCGGTCGTCACCGGCTGTTCCCGCACGCCCGTCGAAAAGGCTATTCCGTACCTACTCCAACCGGAAGGAATCATTCCGGGCAAAGCCTACTTCTACGCTTCCACATGCGATGGCTGCACGGCGGCGTGTGGGCTACTCGTAAAGAACCGGGACGGACGGCCGATCAAACTGGAAGGGAATCCGGACCACCCTCTCTCTCGCGGCGGACTGTGCGCGCGCGGGCAAGCCTCGGTACTCGGCCTGTACGACTCTCGGCGCCTCAATCAACCCTTGCGGGGTGGGGAGCCCGCGACCTGGGAAGAAGTAGATGGAGACATTGTTGAGCAACTCAACCGTCTTCGAGCCAATGGCGGGACCGTCCGGGTTCTCTCCGAAACCATCCACAGCCCGACGCTCGGGAAAGTAATCGAGGAGTTTCTCGGCGGCTTCGCCGATGGGCGCCACATCGTTTACGATCCCCTCTCATCTGCGGCGATCCTGAGCGCTCACGAGCAAACCATGGGTCGGCGAATCCTTCCGCGGTATCGTTTCGACCGCGCGTCGGTGGTCGTCGGCCTCGACGCCGACTTTCTTGGCACCTGGATCTCTCCCGTTGAATACGCCGCCGGCTACCGTCAAGGTCGCCGTCTCGAGGAGGAATCCCCCCGGTTTTCCTATCACCTGCAGTTCGAGTCACGGATGTCGTTGACGGGCAGCAAGGCCGACGCGCGAATTCGCGTGTTGCCCAGTGAGCTGGGCCTGGTCGCGACGCACCTGGCAGAGCGACTTGCGGCACGAGCGGGCATACCAATGTCGGGACAAGCCACCGGGGATTTGCCGATTGCCGCGGAACGACTCGCCGAACTGGTCGACACCCTCTGGGAGGCGCGTGGCACCAGTCTGGTCGTATGTGGCAGCCAGGACGTGCCCACGCAGGTCCTGTGTAGTTTCATCAACCACACTCTCGGTAACTACGGGTCAACGATCGACATCGAGCACACCTCCAACCAGAAACGAGGCAATGACGGAGATCTCGAAGCGTTCATCTCCGAGTTGGAACAGGGCCAGGTTGATGCTGTTTTCGTTCGGGGCGTGAATCCCTTGTTCGAACTGCCCGGCGCGGAACGTTTAGGCCCGTTGCTTTCGAGCGTGCCTCTGCTCGTCAGTATGGATGTAAAGCCCAATGAAACGGCCGAACTCGCGGGCTACGTGTGCCCGGACACGCACTATCTGGAATCCTGGGGAGACCGCCAGCCCGTCGACGGGATCGTCAGCCTGCTGCAGCCCGCCCTCGAGAAGCTCGGCGACACGCGACCGGCTCTGGAAAGTCTTTCGGTATGGATGGGCAGAAACGACACCTCCTACGACATGGTTCGCCGGCATTGGCAAGAAACCCTTTTTGAGGGTGAGGAGAATCCCACGGCGTTTGAACCGGTCTGGGATCGAGCTGTGCATGACGGCTTGTTCGCATCCGCTCCGGATGCGGAACCCGGGACGGGGGCTCCGGAACCCGATCTCCTTTCCGAGACAGCCTCCTTCAACACGGATGCTGTCGTCCCCATCAGTCCGGCCGGCGCCGCGGATGCCCTCTCGCTGGTCTTGTACCCTACGATTGCATTGGGCGAGGGCCGCGACGCCGACAACCCCTGGCTTCACGAGTTGCCGGACCCGATCACGAAAGTGACCTGGGATAACTATGTCTGCCTGTCGCCGGGAACTGCTCGAGAGGTCGGTGTGACTGACGGCGACATCGTACGTGTCGTTCCCACCGCTGGAGACGAAACGCTCTCGATGGAATTACCCGTATTGATTCAGCTCGGGCAACACGATCAGATCGTTGCCGTGGCGCTGGGTTACGGGGGTAAAGCGACCCTACGTTTTGATACAGTTGGCCCGGACTGGATCGAAAAGCAGTCGACTGTCGGCTCGTCGGGCCTCGTTGGTGTCAACGCGGCGCCAATGCTCGGTCTCGTCGATGGCTTGCTCCAGTACACGGGTACCCCGGTGAGTCTCGAACGCACCGGGGAGTATCGTCAGTTAGCCTCGACCCAGGATCACCACAGGCTCGAAGTCCCGGAACACCTTGCGTTGCCGGGTATCGAGCGCCGGGAAATCGTCGAGGAAACGGATCTGGAATCATATCTGGCAAGTCGCGACAGACCGCCACAAGACGATGAAACACCGGCAGAAGGCGTCGTGGCACCGGCAGAGAGCGACGTGTCACTGGCAGAAAGTGACGAAGAACACGACGAAGAACACGTCCAACTGTGGCCCGACGACCACCCCTATACGGGCCATCACTGGGGCATGGCGATAGATCTGGCCGCATGTACGGGTTGTTCGGCCTGCGTCGTTGCGTGTCAGGTTGAAAACAACATCCCGGTAGTTGGCCGCGACGAAATCAGACGGCGACGACAGATGCATTGGATTCGTATCGACCGCTATTACTCCGGCGAAGACGACGACCCTGATGTCGCCCATCAGCCGATGATGTGCCAGCAATGCGATCACGCGCCATGCGAAACGGTTTGTCCGGTGCTAGCGACGGTACATAGCGATGAAGGACTGAACCAGCAGGTCTACAACCGTTGCGTCGGCACACGATACTGCGCCAACAACTGTCCGTACAAGGCCCGCCGCTTCAACTGGTTCGCCTACGCTCACGACGATGCTCTGGAAAACATGGTGCTCAATCCGGATGTGACGGTGCGTTCGCGCGGCGTGATGGAGAAGTGCACTTTCTGTGTGCAGCGTATTCAGATTGCGAAGATCGAAGCTGGGGATGATTCCGCGGAGATCTCGGACGGTTCCATTCAAACGGCGTGCCAACAGAGCTGTCCGGCCGACGCCATCGTGTTCGGAGATATGAACGACCCGGAAAGTCGCGTGTCGCACGCGCTGGCCAGCCCCCGTCGGTATCACGTACTCGAAGAATTGAACGTTCGGCCGTCGATCGGATACCTCCGAGTTGTCCGCAATCGTGATGCCGTCGAGGAGGAAGAGTAACGTGTCGAGCCCGACCACAGCGCTGACGACACCGGTAATTGAAGGCCACAAGACCCCGGCCGAAGTGACGCATGACATCTGTGCCGTCCTGGACAGCCGACCAACACGGCTCTGGTGGATCGCACTTTTTGCATCGTTCTCGATGGCGATGCTCGGCGTTTCCGCCATCTCTTACCAGCTATACATGGGCATCGGCACGTGGGGTTTGAACAACACAGTCGGCTGGGCATTCGACATCACGAATTTCGTCTTCTGGATCGGGATCGGTCACGCCGGAACCCTGATCTCTGCAATCCTCTATCTCTTGCGCCAACCCTGGCGGACGTCGGTCAACCGTTCGGCCGAAGCGATGACAATCTTCGCGGTCATCTGTGCGGGAATTTTCCCAGTCATCCACATGGGACGGCCGTGGCTGGCGCTCTGGATGGCGCCTTATCCCAACACGCGCGGCTCGTTGTGGATCAATTTCCGGTCGCCACTGGTCTGGGACTTCTTCGCGATCTCGACCTACTTCACAATCTCCCTGGTTTTCTGGTACGTGGGGATGATTCCGGACCTGGCAACCATTCGCGACCGCACACCGGCGGGCCTGCGTCGCAACCTGCTCAACATCCTGAGCCTGGGCTGGGACGGATCCAGTCGCACCTGGCTTCGGTACGAGACGCTCTACAAAATGCTCGCAGGTCTGGCAACTCCTCTCGTGGTTTCGGTCCACACAATCGTGAGCTGGGACTTCGCAACTTCGGTGATTGCCGGATGGCACACGACGATCCTGCCTCCCTACTTCGTCGCCGGCGCGATCTTTTCCGGCATGGCGATGGTCCTGACTTTGATGATCATCGCGCGCAAGTTAATGGGGCTGGAACAGTACATCACGAAGGGCCACATCGACAAGATGTGCAAGGTGACTCTCGCTACCAGCATGATGGTTGCCCTTGCATACCTGACGGAGTTCTTTACCGCCATGTACTCGGCCAACGAGTACGAGCAGTTCGTCTTCATGAACCGGGCGTTAGGGCCGCTTGGCTTTGGTTACTGGATCATGGTGTCGTGCAACGTCGCAATCCCGCAACTACTCTGGTTCTCACGCGTGCGCAACAGCATGGCCGCGGTCTTCTCCGTCTGTATCCTGATCAACGTCGGCATGTGGTTCGAACGGTTTGTCATCATCGTGACGTCACTGCATCGAGACTACTTGCCTGCAAACTGGGCGACCTATGCCCCGACGTCGATAGAACTGGCCACTCTGGCCGGGAGCTTCGGAATCTTCTTCACCGCATTCCTCCTGTTCACCAGGTTCATTCCGGTGA
This sequence comes from uncultured Solibacteraceae bacterium, assembly GCA_964584435.1. Lineage (GTDB taxonomy): Bacteria > Acidobacteriota > Terriglobia > 20CM-2-55-15 > 20CM-2-55-15 > CAZOZZ01. Next base: position 17,769 of record CAZOZZ010000034.1, read on the forward strand.
TCGCCATGAGCGAGGTGAAGGGTGTTCTGCACGTTCGCCGTCCGGTCGCTGACGTGGATAACATCGACGTAAAGGCCGTGCCGCTCGAAGCCGGGGAGAAGGGAGACGATTCATGAACCGGACGCTATTCGGCATCTTCGACAACGAAGACGACATTATGGCTGCGACAAGAGCAGTGCGGCGCGCCGGACTGCAGATTGCGGATGTGTACACGCCTTACGCTGTGCATGGTCTGGACCGGGCGATGGGGTTGACGCCGTCCAAATTGCCCTGGATCAGTTTTGTTCTCGGGCTGGCCGGGGCCGGCCTCAAGGTTTGGTTCGAGTTCTGGACGTCAGCCCAGGCATGGCCGATCAACGTTGGAGGGAAACCGTGGAACTCTCTTCCCGCTTTTGTTCCGGTAACGTTCGAAGTCATGGTTCTTTTTGCGGGGATCAGTACGGTGATTGCGTTTTTCGCAGTGGCCGGATTGCGCCCAGGTAAGAAGGCGGTGCTGGCCGACCCCCTGGTCACAGATAACCGTTTCGTCATAGTCATCAACCAGATCGATGCCGGATTCGACCCGAAGAAGGTTCAACATTTGTTGGAACAGTTCAACGCCATCCGGGTTGAAGAGCGAGAGCAAGCCGGCCTGGAGGTGCGGCGATGAGAACCTGGCAACTCAACCTACTCCTGGTCATGTTACTCATAGTAACCGGGGCTGTCGGCATTCTCTTCGGGCGTCGAGATACGTCGCGGCCCAACTTCGAAATCATGCCCAACATGGTGCATTCGATCCCGTACGATGCTTTTGCACCCGGGCCCGACGGCACGCGCCTTCCCCGACCTGTAGCCGGAACGATCCCGCGCGGCTCCCTGCCGCTTCACTACGAAGCGACTGAAGAAGATGCCACCCGGGCTGGCGAGGAATTGACGAATCCCTTTTCAAGTGACGACGATGTCCTGGCGCAGGGGGAGCACGTTTTCGCGACGTTCTGCACGCCTTGCCACGGACAGAACGGAGTTGATCCGGGTCTGGTCGTGGCGCGCGGTTTCCCGGCTCCACCGCCACTGACCGGTGGAGCGTTGATTGAGAAGAGGGACGGTGAGATCTTCCATGCCTTAACCCACGGCAAGGGGAATATGCCCGGTCACGCCGCTCAGATTTCAAGAGAGGACCGGTGGAAGGTGATCCTCTACGTCCGCCAAATGCAACAGGAAAGCCTGGAAGCGGCAGCGGAAGCCGCGGAACTGGGAGCCGAACCCGAAGAGCCGGCAACGGAATCCGAGGGGCCGACAACAGAACCCGAAGAGCCGCCGGCTGAACCCGAGGAGCAGCCAGAGCCATGATGCACGGATTCACTTTGTCTCGAAAGATCAAATTATCGTTTTGGGCCGCATTCGGCATCGGCATGCTCTCGTTCTTTGTAGGCGCGATTTTTGCGCCGGATCGAACATGGGCAAACCTCCTCGTCGCAACATACTACCTGCTCGGCATGGGACTGGCAGGCCTCGTGTTTGTCGCATTCGAGTACGTCACCGGTGCCAGTTGGAGTATCGCCTTCCGCCGCGTGCCGGAGGCGATGGCCTCCACGCTGACGGTAGCCAGCGTTGCTTTCCTGCTGGTTCTCTTCGTCAGCCCGGCCCTCTATCCGTGGTTTAACGAGACGCATGAGGGAGGCACAGCCTGGTTCCGGGACCTGTGGCTGAATCCGGCATTCTTCATCGTTCGTGCAGTGTTCTTCCTGGTCGTCTGGATCGTTTTCTCACGCTTGATCGTCGGCACGTCCCGGCTTCAGGATGGCGACGGCGATCCAGCCCACACAAAAAGAAACATCCGCCTGTCAGCCGGTTTCCTGGTCACGTTCGGAATCACATACTGGCTCGCCGGGTTCGACTGGATCATGTCGCTGGAACCGCATTGGTACAGCACGATCTTCGGTATATATAACTTTGCAGGCCTGTTTCTCGGCGGTCTGGCGATGATCACGCTGCTTGTGATCTGGCTGGAACATGCCGGTCCGCTCTCGGGAGTCTTGAACGAGGAACATCTGCATGATCTCGGCAAGCTGCTGTTCGCGTTCAGCTCGTTCTGGATGTATATCTGGTTCTGCCAGTACATGCTGATCTGGTATGCCAACTTCCCGGAAGAAACCGTCTACTACATGAACCGTGTCGGAGGTTTCTGGGGGCCCCTGTTCCTCATCAATCTACTGCTCAACTGGGGAGTGCCTTTTGCGGTGCTGCTGCACGTACCCGCGAAACGGAGCCGGAGCATGATGGTTCGGGTGGCATTGATCCTCCTGGTCGGACGCTGGGTGGATCTGTACCTGATGGTGTTCCCGCCGATTGTGGGTGAGCGGCCTGTGATGGGTCTGCTCGAGGTGGGAATGATGGTCGGAGCCGCAGGACTGTTCTTCCTCGTCGTGTTCAAGAAATTGGGTGACGCCCGGACGGTTCCGACAAGGGATCCCTTCTTTCAGGAAAGTCTCTTCTACCACAACTAGCAAAAAGCTCCGGGACAGCGTGTCGGCATCTACACATACAAAGAAAAAACCCCGCTGGATGGGTCCAGCGGGGTTTCTTCTTTAACCGTCACGAAACGTCGTGCCGGGAACGAATGCTTATTCCGTTGTCGGACTCGGACCAGGTTTCTTAACCTGTTCCATGAGTTCGTTATCCCACTCACCTTCCACCATTACGTGGGAGGCGGCGCCGAGGACAAAGGCGTCGATCAGGTTGTGATTGAGATACGCGTACAGGCCGGGCTGCTTAAACTGATAGAACATTGCCGCGGCAGCACCGCCTGCGATATGCCATGTTTCGAGGTTGGTTGCCGGTGTGTCGTTGAAAGAGCCCCCGTTCCAAACGAAGTCACCATGGCCACCAATAAGATGGGGGCGGGTGTCCCGGTTTGCCTGGGAGTGAATAAACAACACCCTGTCTCCGACCTTTGCCGTCATGGCATTGTCGCCCGTCAGCGCGCCTACTGCTCCGTTAAACACTACATGAGTCGGCGCGTTAGTCTTCATGACCTCGAGCATGTCTTCCTTATTGTCAGTTGGAGTCGCGTACTTCTTGTACCTTCCATTCGCATCTTTCGGCAGGTAATAGTCCTGCTCACCGATGTAGTACGCTTTGTCGTACTGGATCTGATTCCCTCTTGCATCTTTCAAGCCGTCCCGCGGGAGAATCATGATGGCCCCGTTCATCCCGGAAACAACGTGCCACGGAACCATGTCCCCGCCAGGTGCACAGTGGTAGACAAATACTCCGGCTTTGATCGCCTTAAATCGCAGGACACATTCGGTGCCGGGTTCGACCTGTGTCAGGGTCCCACCGCCCAGAGCTCCCGTCGACGCATGGAAATCAATATTGTGCATCAACGTATTGGTTTCGGGGTTTACTAGCGTCAACTCGACGTGGTCACCTTCATGAGCCACGACCAACGGACCGGGAACGGTTCCGTTAAAGCTCATGGTCCAGATTTCTGCACCATCCGGACCGATTGTTACCAGTTTCTCCTCGATCTCCATCCGGATCTGTACGACCTTCGGCGGACCCACCGCGACCTGGTCATGTTCGGGCACAAACGGCGGATCGACCAGCACCTGTGTGACCCGTTCCATATCCACGGCCTTGAGGTCCGCGAACTGTGACATTGGGCTGGCAGCGGCCTCCGACGTGGATTCCACTCCTGAGGAACAAGCGGTCAGTGCTGCTGCGCCGCCGGCCACTCCCAGGCCCTTTACGAAATTGCGTCTGTTCATGATTGTTTACTCCAACTAGCCCCAACTAAAGTCGAGTATTGGGTTTTTAAACGCGGTATAAAACATCATACCAAATTCCAATCAGAATGCCTCGTCGTCCGGCCCGACAATCGATACACCAACAATAGAGGAGACCGCCTTGCCTACAACGCATCCTCGTCACTGCTAATGATAACTCATTCATAAGAAAGGTGTAAATCCTCCGGTTACCTCAATTCCGTGATGCAAAAGTACTAAGCAGCAGCCACGTCCCGGGGTTGCCGGCTACAAGACTCCAGGTTGGCACCGCCGGTAGTTCGAGCCACGTCCAACTCTTCGTCTCCGCCATTGACGGGATGTGGCATGATGAACGGCGTGTTCGTGTGACGAGGTTCAAAGTGTCGAAAGCACCGGAGGGAATTGTTATGGACAAGTCAGTGCCGGAAGCCCCGAAAGCTTACCGGTCGTTCGTCGAAAGATATCCCAAACTCAGCAGCGCTTGGGAGCTGGTAGCCGAAGAAGGCCAGCAGGGACCGCTGGATCAAAAGACCATTCGTCTCATCAAGCTGGCGATCACAATCGGGGCGCTTCGCGAGGGTGCGGTTCATTCCAACGTTCGAAAAGCACTGGCTGCCGGGATTTCAACCGAAGAGATCGAACAGGTTGTCGCCCTCGCCGCCGGAACGATTGGCTTCCCGTCCACGGTCGCGGCATTTTCCTGGGCCCACGACGTGATAGATCGCGATCAATAGTGAGTGATTCACGATTGATCCCCGGCCTGGCCGCATGCGACGTTGCATTGCGCTTCCTGCTGCCTTATCGTTGTGAAGGGTGTCCCTCGGGGCCGACGCATCTTGTCAATCGCCCAGTTTGTCCTTAGTTGTTCCCGGTCCCATAGGAGCCACCTGATCGGAATGCTGGCTGGTAATCGCTAATGGATGAAATGATCGGCAAGAGAGTCTTCCACTACAAGATCCTCGAAAGGCTCGGCGGTGGCGGCATGGGTGTGGTCTACAAGGCTGAAGACACCAAGCTCGGCCGAAAGGTGGCACTGAAGTTCTTACCCGAAAGCCTCTCTGAAGATCGGCAAGCCCTCGACAGGTTCATGCAGGAAGCCCGTGCGGCCGCGGCGTTGAATCACCCAAACATCTGTACCGTTTATGACATCGACGAACACGCAGGCCAGCCTTTCATCGCGATGGAATTGCTCGAAGGCGAAACACTCAAGCGACGGATCGGAAGCAAACCTGTCAAGACGAAGGAACTGCTCGACATCGCAACGCAGGTGACGGATGGCTTTTCCGCCGCTCATGCCCGAGGCATCATTCATCGTGATATCAAACCCGCCAACATCTTTGTGACAACATCCGGAACGGCAAAGATTCTCGATTTCGGTCTGGCCAAATTGGCTCCTGAAGCGCAAGTCCTGGGCCGGCCCCCTGAAGATTCCGTAACTCAGGGAGACGCTTTGACGAGTCCGGGGGCGACCGTCGGAACCGTAGCCTACATGTCTCCCGAACAGGCTTTAGGTGAAGAGCTCGACGAACGTTCCGACCTGTTTTCTTTCGGAGTCGTTCTTTATGAAATGGCCACCGGCCACCAGGCCTTTACAGGAAACAGTGCGGCCGGTGTGTTCGACGCTATTCTCAACATAACACCCACATCACCAGTGCGCCTGAATCCACAGATCTCATCCAGACTGGAAGAGCTCATCGATCGGACACTTGAAAAAGATCGGGATCTTCGGTATCAGCACGCGGTGGACCTTCGAAGCGACCTGAAACGTATTGCGCGAGACATTCAGGCGGGCCGCGGGGCCACTTCAACATCGTCTGCTACCAAGGCAAACTGGCAAATGCGCCCGTTCGCTCTGCTCGCGGTTTCCGGAATGATGCTGGCGGCGGCACTGTATCTCGTTCTCGGCCAGATAGGGGGGCCTGACAGTGCCGGCCCGTCTTTCCGAAATCCCGTTTTTGCACGACTCACAACAGAAGCGGGCGAAGAGTTGTGGCCAAGCCTTTCGCCCGACGGGCGGTCCATTGTTTTCGCGGGCATGGCATCGGGAAACTGGGATATCTACGAGCAACGGGTGGGCGGACAAAACCCCCGGAGCCTGACGGCCGATTCACCCGTCGATGACACTCACCCCGCCTTTTCGCCGGATGGCGAACAGATCGCTTTCCGCTCCGAGCGTGGGGGTGGAGGCATCTTCCTGATGGGAGCGACCGGAGAATCGGTAAAACGTCTGACGGAGGGCGGTTTCAACCCCAGTTGGTCTCCCGATGGACGGCAAATTGTTTATTCCAGCGATGATTTCAGCGGGCCAGACAGCCGGTCCGGTTATAGCCAACTGTTGATCGTCGACGTGGCGACCGGTAACCAACGGCATTTGAACGTCGACGACGGCGTCCAGCCACACTGGTCACCCGGAGGGCACCGTATCGCCTACTGGGGTCTGGTCGGGGCATCCGGGCAGCGGGATATATGGACGGTGTCGCCTGAAGGGGACGACCCGATTCGCGTCACCGAAGATGCGCATACAGATTGGAATCCAATTTGGCCGCCCGACGGGAGGTACCTGTATTACTCCAGCGATCGCGGGGGCAGCATGAACATCTGGAGGGTTCGGATAGATGAAGAATCCGGGCAGGTTCAGGGCGCGCCGGAACCGGTCACGCTGGGTGGTTTCACCGCAAAATGGCACCTCAACTTTTCTGCGGACGGTCGCCGGATCGTGTATGTCGAGCGGGTGGAACAATTCAACCTCCACCGGGTCGGGTTCGAACCGGCTCAGAAATCGGTAACAGGAAATCCGTTGCCGATTACTCGTGGCTTCAGAACCGCGATAGAACCTCGCGTTTCCCCCGACGGCGGCTTGCTGGCGTTTCGGGCGATGGAAGAACAGGAAGATATCAAGATCGTCCGAACCGACGGAACCGGGGAGAGCCGCCTCACCGACGACGTGTTCAAGGATCGCCGACCACAATGGTCCCCGGACGGCAAACAGATCGCTTTCGATTCCGATCGAAGCGGAAACTACGACATCTGGACCATCAACTCCGATGGCAGCGGACTCAGGCAGATCACCGACGATCCTGATTCTGCATTCGTCAACGCAACGTGGTCTCCAGACGGCACGCAATTGGCCTACTACGAATCCGCCGATTCGGCCGACTCCCATGTCATCGACGTCGGAACGCCCTGGGAGGAGCAATCTCCGCTGACGATTCCCGAGTTTCGAGCGAAGGCCTGGTCACCGGACGGTCAGCGTCTGCTGGGGGACACCGCCGATCCGGAACGGATCATGGTCTATTCGTTTGAGTCCCGGGAACTGGAAACGTTGGCGGACTTCGGTGTAGCCCGTACATGGTTCGATGGCGGCCGCTACATTTTGTTTGACAGCCAGGACAAGCTGTACCTGCTGGACAGCCAGACCAAAGAAATCACCGAGCTCATGCCGATCGGACCGGAAGGTCGCGGCCAGGTCGCGCTGTCGCCCGACAACGGCACGCTCTATTTCAGCCTGGGAACAGCTGAAGCAGACGTCTGGCTGATGACCCTCGACGAAGCCAACTAACCTGGAACCGAAGGGAAGATTCAACACGAAGACCCGAAGAGCACGAAGTGGGTTTTTCTGGAACCTCCTGCCTTCGTTAGCTTCGTGTCTTCGTGTTGAAGGAAATCGATATCAAGCCCGATGCAACACGCCTTGCCACACGCACGTTGAGCCTTGATCTTCGTTGGACCTCGGACTTCGGACCTCCCCCTAACGTCGTTCTACAAACGTGCGGGGCTCGAGGGGGCGGCCGGAAGGAAAACGGGTCGCGTCCCGTTTGCTGCTCCACCACAGAACGGGTCCGGCAAGTTTTCCGATCATCTTTGAGAATCCGCCAAGCTCTCGTTCGATATCCAACCGCAACTCACGGATCCGCTGACTGACGACGGGGTTCGTTCTGGCCAGGTACTTCTCCATGGCCCACAGAGCCGCACCGGCACCGTTTCGAAGGCGGCGGCCATCGTCGTCCATTCTCTTTCGAACTCGTGGGTCCGGATCGTTTCGATATTTCCGCCAACCGGCCATCGTCGTCCGGATGAGCCTGAACAGGCTGGGACCGTTCACTTCGAAGTCGCGTCGAAAAGCCCAGTCCAGAATTGATTTCGAGTCTTCGGGCGAAATCGCGGCATGTTGGAAATTGAATTGGTACTGCCCGTGAATGTCCGCCAGGTCCACATCGGAAAGGAGGCGTCCTTCGGTCTTGATCTGCTCGTAGAGCGGTGTTCCGGGAACCGGAGTATAGAGCATGAACTGGTGAAACACCGTGTCGTGAGCGATCGCATATTCGAGATCATCAACGATGTTTTCCGGCGTGTGATGTTCCAACCCGACGATCGTTGAGCCATTGACTCCGATCCCGTGATCTTGCAGCGTCTCCACCAATTCGTGCGTATCCACATCCTTGAGTTTCGAATACTCACTGTTGGAAGATTCCAGTCCAAGCCAGACCCACGCGACACCCAGTTCGACCAGTTGCCGCATCTCATATTTCTTGATCGCGTTCGCCGAAGCGAACAGGTACATGGACCAGACCTTACCCGAAGCTTTCATGCGCTCAAGCAACTCGAGCGCACGTTTCTTATTGAGCAGGAAGTTCTCGTCCATTATGAAGAAGCACGAGACGCCGAGCTTTTCTTCAGCTTCGCACATCACGTTAAACAACTCGCTGCCGCTCTGGTAGAAGTCTATAAACTTGCCTTTGCCGCCGAAGAACGCTGAAGTCGTACAAAAGTTGCAACCCATCGGACATCCGACAGACGGAATGATCGTCGCCGCCGGGTCGCCGCCACCGGCCGGAAGTTTGATACCAAACAGGCGCAATCCAAATCCTGAACGGATCATAGGATGCTGTATCGGTCGATCGACCGGTTCGCCCAGGTACTCACGCAGCCACGCCACGCCCTCCCCTCTGACGATGAAATCGGCATCCACCATCTCACCAATTCCGGGAATGGCGGTCACATGGCCGCCAACGACGATTTTAGAGTCCGGTGAGTGCTTTCTCGCCAGCCGGCACATCTCACGTACCTTGCCAACGTTCACGATGATTGAAGAAATCCCGATGACGTCGTAGCGGTTCTTCGTGATCTCGCTGACGAAACGCGCACGGGTCGGAAAGTCCAACACGGTCGACGGCGCCGAGATGTTTTGCTGGATCAACATGATCCCCCAGGAACGGTGCGACAGCCGGATTGAAAACGGTCCCTGCCCGCGCGTCACCTGATTGTGGTAAAGCTCCATCGGATTGATCGCACGGCTGCCGAACTCATCATCCTGAGCAAACGGGCCGAAGACCGACGTTAGAAGCACGCGGGCCTCTGTACCTTTGGGATGGGGTTTGATCATCGTTCTATAACTTCGAAGAGCGGACGACAATTACGTTCAGGTACGGTAGGCGGGCAGCACTGCGGGCGATGAGGAAGATGGGGGATCATTGGCCTTGCGGGAAAGCTTCCGCAGGACGAGTAAACGGTTTCGTGATTCATCAGACAGTCTTCCTTTAACGCAACTCCTCTGTTCAGGAGGTTCGAGGGTGCTTGTGATGTTAGAGAACTCGCTTGCCTGGGTAAGGAAGCTGCTCGACTAATCGGCGGCCTACCGAGAAAACAAGAACGGTGATGGGTAACGAGCCACTGTCGTCTTTCTCTCTCCACTACTCGTCACTTATCACCAGGCCGGGCCGTTTCCTCCACGCTTGGAGATGGGGATGACAGGTGCCTCGGCCATCAAACGTTCGAACCAAACCATGACGCCCTCAGCCGTTCCGTCACCCCCGTTACACTAGTTTATTCACGTTCCGCCAAGGCTTCGAGACGGGCTTCGATCCAGTGGACGTGATTGCCTTCGAAGTCCCCAAGCTCCTGGAAAAGCGCCCGTAGCCCGGCATCTTCGGATTTTTTTGCCGCCTCTCTGTAGAACCCCTGTGCCTTGATTTCAGCTTCTAAGACCATCTCGAGAGCCTGGCGCAGCGTGAGGCTGTCGAATACGCCAACATCTTCGGGAAGCTCGGTCTCCTCGATGACTTCATGGACATCATCTTCACCGACCGTCTGCGGGTTGTCTCCGTAGCGCTGCTTGTAAATCTCACGGAGCTGGTCACGGTGCTGGTCTTCCTCGGAAGCCATCCCGGAAAAAAGCGTGGCGGTATCGGCCGAAGTGTCGGCGAACCGTGCAGCAAAATCGCGCAGCCGGTTCCCGTTGACCACTTCTACGTCGATCGCCACCATCAGGACTTCGTCGGGACTGAGATCGTTCAGAGAGCCACGTGAAAAGCGATTCTTAAAGGCCTTGTCTCGATAGTCATGGTCTGGCTGGTTCGAGGACCATAGGGAATCAAAGCTTTTGGGCCCAGTATCTTTTGGCATGGTTGCTACTCCTGCTTTCTTGCGATAGAGCGTGCCTTTGCCTCAACCGTGATCGTGTCACTCATCAGTCGCGTAAAACTCCAGGCTTCCACCGGGAGGCTCACCAGGACTCAGACGCCGGCCATCCGAACTTCCTACCGAACAACTGGTCGCTAAGTGACTACATTAGATTGTTCGGGTGAGCGTGTAAATCCCGCGATCAGCTCAATTTGTTGATGCAAATGCACTAGCCCGCATTTCTCATTGGTTGTCGATTTCAAAACGCTACTGGGTCACCGAACCGGAGGCCGGTGGGCCCAGAAAAGCTGATTACGCTGCCCCCGCACACGGCGCATCGGAGGAGCGACAAACGCACGAAAAGAGGTCGCCGGGAAGGAAGGCATCAAATCCCGTCATGGGCAACCCACGACCTCACTCAGGAATCATTTCGCCATCCCCGAGAACCCGCTAACGCCTCCCCTGGACATCAAAACACGCCTTGCAGAGGTACCCCACTACGTCGCCGGCGGCGGAGTAATCGCCGTGGACTGTCAAATTGCCCCGCTCATCGGCTTGCGCCCATTCGGCAGCGGGCTTCTGACACCCTTCACAGGATTCCTCCTGCAAGAACCTTTTCGCTTCGGGCCCCTCCAGATACTCAGTGCCTGTTTCGATACTCATTTGCCCTCCCGGGAACGGTCAGCTATTAGTAAGCGGCAAGAAGCCAGTGCTGCTTTCGGTCGTAGTTCTCGAGACTTGCTTGCTACCTGCTGACAGCCGACAAGGTCCACTCTCTGCCGCGCAGACTCCTAAGGCACCTTCTTCATTGCCTTTTTCGCGGCTTCATATTCTTCTTCGACTCTTGGAGTATTCAGCCCGTTCTCCATTGCGATTTCAAAGTGCTGGAGAG
>CAZOZZ010000034.1:28815-29599 GCA_964584435.1 uncultured Solibacteraceae bacterium
GGGTACTCCTGCCGTTCTTCATAAATACGGGCCAACTGGTAGTGAGCCGCCGCCATGGGGTCGGCGCTGTTTTCGATGGCGATGTTCAGTTGTTCGATTGCCCGGTCCAGTGCGCCCGCGTATCTCAGGGCAATCGCCAGGTTCAGGTTTCCGCCAGGGTCGTCAGGCACCTGGCGGATGTAAATGTCTAATTCACGAACCGCACTTGGATAGTCCCCTTTCATGAAATAGGAAAGCCCCAGGTGTTGACGGGCGAGAGGCTCGCGATCATCGGTAAAGTCGACGACTCTCTGGTAGTGCTCGATCGCCAGATCATGCTCGCCTTTACCATCGAGCAGAATTCCAAGACCGTAGTTTGCTACCGGGTCCACGTTGTCGGTCAATTCCAGAACACGTTCAAATTCACTGATGGCTTCGTCGTGGCGGTACCGGGCGTAGTAGGCATTCGCAAGATTCGAATGGACGTCCGAGAGTTCGTCCAGACCTTCCTCGATCGAACGCAGATACAGGCGGATGGCTTCATCAGCCTCGTCCATCCTGTAGTAACAATTCCCGGCCAGCATGAGAGCAACCGGAATGGTCGTCTGCTCGTAAAGCTCCAGGAAACTCTCAGCCGCTTTCGTGTAGTCTCCAGCATCAAAAAACTGTTCCGCATCCGTAAACAGGGGCCCCTCGAGGCCCCTGTAGTATTCCGCCGTGATTGCGTCCTCAGTTACGAACCTGGACAACGGATGGGGTACGGGCTTCTGCGCGAACGTCGGGCCAACCAGAAGGAACAGGTAGA
>CAZOZZ010000035.1:0-11134 GCA_964584435.1 uncultured Solibacteraceae bacterium
CCCCCCCCCCCCCCCCCCCCCCCGCCCCCCCCCCCCCCCCCCCCCCCCCCCCCCACCCCCCGCCCCCCCAGACGTAGCGGAATAGGACGCGGCCACTTTGCTGGTTCGGTGCCCAGAGCCTTTTTGCTCCGTTCGCCCAGTCTTCTTCTACCGAATAGCTGTCGTTGACTTCGGGCTGCCTCCCTCTAGTAAAACGCTAGTCGATTTCCGACATATTCTTCCAGTCGTCGTGTGTCATGTTGCCAAGGGATTCCCAGTTTTCCGGACTGCTGTTGAGGTCGTATCCGTTGAGGCTGCCGGCCGTCAAGAGGCCAAACCTTCCCCCATTATCATAAGCGGCTATCATGATCTCGGGCCGGGTGCCGCTCGGGCGTGCGGAGAACTTGTATGTGTCGGCATCTCCGGTACCCGTCAGCATACCGTCCACGTAGAGTTCGAAGCTGCTGTTGACGTTGATGCTCAGCCACGTGGGCACTTCATCCGTAACGAGCTTCCCATCGGCCACCACGAAATCCAGGCGCAGAACAAACGGCTTTCGCCGATCCAGTTCGATCCAGTTTTCGTTTCTATACTCGATGTAGTCCTGTACTTTCTTGTGGACCACCACCGGGCTTGTCCACTCATCCGGATCGGTCTGCTGGTCGAGCCATGTCCGCTCGAGAACAAAATCGGGTGACGTGGCGATCTTCCACCCGGGGCCGGTGTCGATCTGGGTCTCTCTTGACCGTACCAGGACGCGCAGGCCGGTGCTTGTCCCCCTGGACCTCGCGAAGCCTGAAATGGCGATGGAATTACGGCCTTCGTGAAATTCGACCGGAAGAGTGACGTTCTTTGCGTCGGAAAGAGTAGATAATGTTCCTCAAAGACGTGTCCTGGCAGCCCAGTGATTCATCAAATCATATCCAACGCCATCTCTTTCTTCGGTGCAGGAAACGCCCGATCGAGAACGCCCAGGTCCTCGTCGGTCAGACTCCATCCGAGGGCACCGGCGTTTTCACGGACATGTTCGATCCGGCCGGACTTCGGTATTGCGAAAACGTTCTGATGCCGCGTGAGAAAATTCAGCGCCACCTGGCGCGGGGTCTTTCCGTGGCCTTCTGCCACGCTAGCCAGAACACGGCCTGCGCGGCTCCTCAGGGACGGGAAGTCTCCCTGTCCAAACGGCGAGTAGGTCACGACGGCGACTCCGCGTTTTTCCGATTCCGTCAGAAAGCTGAACTCGATGCCGCGCGAGCCGAGGTGGTAGAGGACCTGGTTACAGACAATCACTTTTCCGGCAAGCGCCCTTCGGGCCTCATCCATCTGGGCTATGGTCAGGTTGCTGACACCGATAAACCGGATCTTCCCGTCGTCGACGAGAGTTTCCATCGCCCGCATCGTCCCCGCGATCGGATGCGTTCCGCTCCACCAGTGCAGCAGGTACATATCCAGGTAGTCCGTTTCGAGCCTCCGCAGGCTGGATTCGCAGGCCCGAATCGTGTCTTCGAATGCGCCGTGTGACGGAAGGACCTTGCTGGCGAGAAAAACCTCCTCCCGCCGCCCCCGGATCGCTTTAGCAACCAGTCTCTCAGAACGACCGTTCCCATACATCTCGGCAGTGTCGATATGCGTCATTCCAAGATCCAGGCCCGCGCCGAGCGCTTCCAGCTCGCGCTTCTCATCGGAGGCACGGTCTCCTATCTCCCACGTACCCTGGCCCAGAACCGGCACCTGCACACCAGAATTACCGAAGTCTTCGAGCGTCATGCGCCTATACTACTCGAATCCGAGGCTCCGAGGACCGCACCATCTAGCGGGCCGCTTGCGGGTCGGAATTCGGACAACGGACACCTGTATTGAAAGAAGCTTCTCGAATCTATCTGGTGGAATTTCTGCTGGTGAGCGTGGCGCTGATCTGGGGGACGAACTTCTCCCTGATCAAGGTCCTCTACAACTATTTTCATCCCCTTGCGTTCAATGCGGTCCGGATGACGATAGCGACGCTGACGATGGTGTCCATCCTGAAGATCCGCGGGGTGGAGTTGCGCGTGAACCGGAAAGACCTTCCCTCCCTCATAGGGCTTGGACTCATTTCCAGCACCGGCTATCAGTTGCTTTTCGTCCTGGGCCTCTCCCGAACCCGGGCAGGCAACGTCGGCCTTCTCCTCGCGCTGACCCCGGTCTTTGCATACCTGGTCGGTCTGGCCCTCAGGAAGGAACACTTTAACCGGAAGGTTCTCCTGGGAATTGTCCTTTCCACCCTGGGCGTCGCCGCCGTCGTCCTGTTCGGATCTGCCGACGTTTCGTTCGCCGGGACCTGGAGGGGGGACCTCATGATCATCGGAGCCGCCTTCTGCTGGGGTTGGTACACGGGCGCATCGACTTCCCTGCTCGCCCGCTACGGAACCCTCGAGGTCACTGTCCTGGCGATGACTTCCGGCGTGAGCGTCCTTGTGCCCATGACCGGGCCGTGGCTGCTCCAGCAGCAATGGACCGGGATTCCGGTATGGGCCTGGGCGGGCCTCGCCGCGTCGGCCTGGTTCGCTATCGTTTACAGTTACTTCGTCTGGTCGTACGCCATCAAAACCATTGGGGTTGCCCGTACGGCGGTCGTCGGGAACCTGACACCGATCGTTGCCCTGGGGGCGGCCTGGGTCTTGCTTGACGAGCGTCCGGTCCTTGGACAGGTCCTCAGCATCGTCCTGATCCTCGTCGGAATATTCTTGGTGCGCTCCGAGAAGTCGGTGCCGATAATGGTCACCGAGGAGTCAGGATGAAGGAGAGGCTGTCGGACATCCGGATACTCTATGTGCGGGAGTTGAGGTCGGCTCTCCGGGAACGCAACATCATCATCAACAGCATTCTACTTCCAATCTTTCTCTACCCTGTCATGCTCTGGATCGCCTACTCGGGGATCACTTTTGTCGCCGGACAATCCGATCTGCTGCCCTCCAGGGTGATGTTCGAGAACCTTCCTCAAGCCCATTCCGAATTCAACGAGGTCATCGAATCCGAAGAGACGCTGGAGGCGGCGAGTACATCCGACCCGGAGGCCGCGATCACGGACGGCTCGCTGGACCTGCTCGTCCGGTTCCTCGAAGCCGACGAAGAGATTCCGATGTTCACCGACAACTTTCGTGCCGAGCTTGTCTATGACGCTTCCAAGGATCGGAGCCGCACCGCTCAAACTCGAGTACGGCGACACCTCAACGACTACAGGCAGGCGTACCTGCTCGAATCAGCCGAACGGGCGGGTGTGGCCCCAGCCGAGCTGCAGCAATTGTGGATCGAAGACCGGAACATCGCCACTGGAAGGGAGATGGGTCAATTCATACTCGGACTGGTCGTTCCGATGTTCCTGATCATCATGCTCTCGGTAGGCGGCCTGTATCCCGCGATCGATTCGACTGCCGGCGAACGGGAGAACTCGACATGGGAGACCCTGATGACGGTCGCTCCGGGACGCAGCAGCATTCTGATCTCAAAATACCTGTATGTGGCGACCATGTCGTTTTCCGCGGGGATGCTCAACGTCGCGGCAATGACGTTCTCCATGAAGACCATTCTCACGGCCCTTGTGGGGAACAATGTATCGGAGTTGTCGATGCGCCTGCCCCTTCAATCGATTCCGGTGATCGTGATCGGCGCCGCCCTCATGGCACTTTTCATTGCAGCCGGAATGATGATCCTGGCCTCGTTCGCCCGCACGTTCAAAGAGGGTCAGTCGATGGTGGGACCGTTCTACATCCTTATGATCCTGCCGTTAATGTTTATTCAGTTTCCGGACATCGAGTTTACGCCCATGCTGGCCGCGATTCCGATCGTCAACGTCACGCTGATGTTCCGGGAGGCCATCGCCGGCACCTACCAGTGGCCGCTGATCGGGATCACGGTCGCCGTCGAAGCCGTAACCATCGCCCTGGCAATGGCCGTGGCGGTCAAGGTGCTTCAATACGAGGACTTTGTCCTCGGCGGCTACTCGGGAGGCTTTGGCCGGTTCTTTAAACAACGTTTTCTGGCACGGTCCCGATAATCGGACCCGCCACCACAGCAGTCTTATGAACACACCAGTCAAGGTCATCGATCTTCGGAAAACCTTTCACGACGAGGCTCGCGGGGACGTTCACGCGGTTGACGGCATCGGATTCGAAGCCCGGGAGGGCGAGGTGTTCGGACTCCTCGGTGCGAACGGTGCCGGCAAGACGACGACGTTGCGGATGCTGTCAACAATCATCCTTCCCACATCGGGCACGGCAACCATCATGGGACACGACGTCGTCAACGAAGCGTCCGAAGTGCGCCGCAACCTCGGGTTCTACTCCGCGACGACAGCACTGTACCCGCGCTTAACGGCCCGCGAGACGATCGAATTCTTTGCCAGTATCAACCACTACCCTTCCAGCGGGGTCCGCGAACGGGTCGACCACCTCGTCGAAAGATTCGGACTGACCGAATACGCCGACGCCCGGGTCGAAAAGCTCTCCTCCGGTATGAAACAGAAGGTTTCCATAGCGCGCACCGTCGCCCACAACCCGCCCGTCCTGATATTCGACGAGCCGACGGTCGGATTGGACGTTCTCAACGCGCTGGAGGTTCAGGAGGCGATCGCCGAACTCAAGAACGAAGGCAAGACGATCCTGTTTTCGACACACATCATGAGCGAAGCCGAAAAGCTGTGCGACCGGATCGCGATCATACACAGTGGTCGGATCCTTGCCTGCGACACGTTCGAGAGATTGAGGGAGGCAACGGGCGAGCATTACCTGGAAGACATCTTCGTCAAGTACGTCAAGGGTCAGGCATGAACTGGGAAACGGTCCGATTGATCTGGCGGCAGGAGATCCGAGTGCTGCTGCGCTCGCGCAGGACGATCGTCCTGTCGATCGTCCTGCCGATGCTCGTCATGCCGATCATGCTGTTTGCCACCCGCTTCACTGCCGAAAGGCGAGACCGGCAGGTAGAGGAAACTCTGTACAGGTACGCCATTACGGGTGACTGGGCGGCCGAAGCACGCGCCTTGCTGGCCGAAGCCGATCAGGGGCTTGCCGACGACACCGAGTCGGATCTCACGGAATTTCTGCACGAGGAGATCCGCGTCGAAAACCCCACCGAGAGCCTTCGCACCAGAGAGATCCATTTCTACCTGAACGCCATGGGCAGCGAAGCTGCGGACCAGGAATGGTCCGGGCGGGATGAAGAAGAGGAGGAGGGACCGTACCGGCTTGCACGTCGTCTGGACGGGGTCCCCCTCATCCAGGTCTATGTCGCCGGCAACCGTGCTACCGCCGCGACCGGAGCGCGCAGGATGGGGGAACTGCTCCAGTACGGCAGGCGGCTGGGCGCGGAGCGAATCTTCGCCGACAGAGGGTTTCCCATCAGTTTTGCAAGCGTGATCGGGATAGAGGAAACCAGTCTGGCGACTGCGGCAAACACATCGGGGCTACTGCTGGGACGCTTTCTGACGGTCTTTCTATTCATGCTCACCCTGACGGGCGGTTCTGTTGTCGCGATGGACATCATCGCAGGAGAAAAGGAGAGGGGAACGCTGGAAACCCTGTTGACGACGGCTGCCGGCCGGACCGAGATCATCGCGGCAAAACAACTGGTCATCATGGCGGTCGCTCTGGTGATCACCTTGATCCAGGTCGTCAACCTGCTCGTCTACACTCGTTTCGACATCATTCCCCTGCCGGACGATTTCGTGTTCCAGTTGTCCCCGGCGGCCGCACTTGCCATGGTGCTGTTGTATGTGCCGCTGGCTGTCCTCATCGCGGGCCTGCTGCTGACCCTGTCGGCCTACGCCAAATCCTACAAGGAGGCGCAGCTCTACTTCTTCCCGGTGTATCTGATCGGCCTGATTCCGGCATTCGCAGGCGCCGTTCCAGGCATCCCACTGCGCTCGGCGATCTCCATCGTACCCGTCGCCAACGTCAGTGTCGCAGCCCGGGAGGTTCTTTCGGGCGGTGCGGACTGGCCGATGATAGTCGTCACATTTCTCATCAACTCCCTGATCGCTCTCGCCCTCGTGCGCTTTTCAACCAACATGATCGGGGACGAACGTTTGATCACGGCGACACAGGACCAGCACCCCGATCAACTCACCGGGCCCGCCGCTTTCCGCGCGCAGGTCTGGCGATGGTACCTGGTGATGTGGGCGATCCTTTTCGCCATTGCCGTCGGCGTGCCTCAACTGTCCACTCCTCAGTCACAGCTTCTTTTCAACGAGTTGGTAATCTTTCTGGGTGGCTCCCTATTGATGGTACGGATCTATGGCCTGGACTTCCGGAAAGCGCTTGCCTTGAGGCCGGTTCAGCCCAAACTGTGGCCCGTGATACTTCTTCTCGTGCCGACTGTCTCGATCAACGCCATCTCGATGTTCAAGTTTGCCAACACGATCTTTCCGGTCCCGAGGTCCTACCTGGAGCAATTCGCCGAGTCGGTCTCCATGGACACGCTCCCGACATGGCAGGTCTTCGTTCTGATTGCGGTTCTTCCCGGGATTTGTGAAGAGATCGGCTTTCGTGGAACGCTCCTCTATGGTTTGCGACGAAAATTCCGCCCCCTCCCTCTCGCTCTCGTGGTCGGGCTCACCTTCGGCTTCTTCCACTTCAGCCTCTTTCGAATCGTACCGACCGCAGTCATCGGGGTCATCATCACCGCCGTAGCATTAATGACCGGCTCCATCTTCCCCGGCATCGTGATGCATATGGGCAACAACGCGTTCGCGATCTGGGCGGGCGACGCGGGGTTTCCGCTCGAGGACCTCGGGACCCCGATTTACGTCCTGGCGGCAGCTACGATGGCGGTCTTGTTGTGGATTGTGTACAGGAACAGAACGCCGTATCCGGCGGAATGATTGATCCAAAAATGTAGGTGCGCTCTATGAGCGCATGGCCTTTCCCTTCAAAATGTAGGTGCGCTCTGTGAGCGCATGAATCTGTGCGGTCACAGACCGCACCTACATCTACTTTTCGTACGTGATTCTGTAAATGACGCCCAGCCGGTCGTCGGAGAGCAACAACGATCCGTCAGGCATCTGGATGACGTCGGCGGGACGGCCCCAGGCCTGGGATCCCTCGAGCCAGCCTTCGGCGAGGGGCTCGTAGCTGACGGCCTTGTTGCCTTCAAGGCGGACGATCATCAGACGGTAGCCTATTGGTGTGCTCCGGTTCCAGGAACCGTGCTCGGCGATGAGGATCTGATTCTTGTATTCGTCCGGAAACATGTCACCCGTATAGAACGTCATGCCGATAGCCGCCACGTGCGGTCCCAGGTTCATGGCGGTTGGCTCGTAGTCGGCACAAACGCCGGGCTTGCCGAATTCCGGGTCTGGAATGACACCTCCATGGCAATATGGGTAGCCGAAATGCAGGCCTTCCTGACGAAGCCGGTTCAGCTCGTCGGGCGGCACGTCGTCGCCAAGCATGTCCCTGCCATTGTCGGTAAACCACAATTCTCCCGTACCCGGATGCCAGTCAAACCCTACCGTGTTGCGAACACCGCGGGCCAACACCTCCAGACCGGTTCCATCCGGATTCATTCGAACGATCGATCCGTAGGGATCATCGGGTTCGCAGATGTTGCAGGGTGCTCCGATATTGAAGTAGAGCTTACCGTCAGGTCCGAACCGCAGGTATTTCCATCCATGATGCCTCTCGGTGGGAAGCGTATCGTTCAAAACAACGGGCGCCGGTGGATTTGCCAGCTTCGCTTCAATGTCGTCGTAACGCAGAACCCTGTGGACCTCGGCCACGTAGAGCGAACCCTCGTTGAAGGCGACACCACTGGGCATGGTCAGTTCACCGGCGATAGTGACGACTTCGCCCGCCTTATGGTCATTGTCGGTGTCTCGAACGGCGTAGACGTTGCCGGCCCTCCGCGTGCCGACAAACAGCGTCCCGGTTGGTGACAGGACCATTCCTCGAGCGTTGGCCACGCCTTCGGCATACACACTGATGTTGAAACCAGGCTGCAGCTTGATCTTGCCCAAGGTCTGGGGTGGTTCGGCGGCACTGGCCGGAACCGCGGGCATGAGAACACAGAACGTCGCGAAAACGGTCAGGAAGAAAGAAGCCTTACTCACTCGGTTTGCCTCCGGAAACTCTGGGGTTGTAGTGTCCACCATAGTATCCACCCTGCGAGCGGTTTTAAAGAAGTATCCAGAGTGTCCGCCCAACAGTCTTTCGGTCGAAGGAACAATCGAACCGACAGATTGAATACGCCTTAGACTCATGCAACGAAGGGTCTCATCACTACTGTCACTTCGTCGGGTCCACCGGAGCGATCGGAGGCGAAATTGTCAGGACGGCATCGACCGGGAGCATTGTCACGCGTCTGATGACCGAACTGCTCTCAAGCAGGCAAAACAGGTTTGCACAGGTGATTCTCGATCGCGCCAACATCCGCAATAACAATGGGTTAGTTAACGTCAAATCGTGTCGCGGCATTGGCACCCGGGTTGCTCCGATATAAATGGGTTCATCCGGAGAACCCAAAGAGAACTGCGATGGTACTCGAAGTCAGAAAGCCTGATGTCTAAGACCAGGAAACTGACGATCGAATAAGGAACCGGCATAAGAGGGCGTTCATTTTAGTGAGGCTTCCTGAAGGCCCGGACATCCTTCCCTTGGGGAAATTCGGGCTCGAAGGGTGGGTCCGGGCTTTGGGGAACAGCCCGGACCCAGCACCAACCGAGCGGCAAGCCGCCACTGAGGAAGAACGAAGATGTTTGAGTCCATCCTGATCCCCGTCAGCCTCGCCGAAGACAGTGTTGGAGCCGTGGACGTGGCCGCCGGCCTGGCCGAGCGATATTCCTCGGCGGTCACGCTGCTGCACGTTATCGAAACACTTGAAAACGTGCCCTTCGACGAACTCCAGGATTTCTACTCAAAACTCCAGTCAAGTGCTGAAGCCGGCATCAGCCGTCTGGAACATTCCCTCTCCGAACGCAATATCATCACATCACGCGCCATCGTCTACGGAAAGCGAGTCGAACAGATCGTGCAGTACGCTAAGAAGACCCAGATCGACCTGATCGTCCTGAACTCCCATCCGATCGACCCGACGCGCCCCCAGGGCTGGACATCGATCAGCCACTTCGTTGCCATCCTTTCGCCCTGTCCCGTCCTGTTGATCAAGTGAACATCCAGGACGGGGTACCGGATTCACCGCGGAGGCGCGGGGGAAGCGGAGGGGATTTTTCAACGCAAAGGCGCAAAGACGCAGAGGGAAGAGATAAAATAAGAACTTTGCGGTGAAATTCCCCTCTTGCCCTCTCCTTCACAGGCTCTCACGTAGATATTCGACGAACACCTCCAGGGCGGGATCCAGGACATCGTCGGAAACTGCGAAAGACAATCGCATGTATCCTTCGCCGTCAGGTCCGAACGCGGAGCCGGGGGCAACGCCGACTCTTCGTTCCTTGAGCAGACGTCGGGCGAACGACATGGAGTCTTGAAGGCCTTCAATCTGCGGGAAGGCATAGAATGCACCGGCGGGCTCGGGCAACGAGAGGCCCGGTATCTCTGCCAGAGCATCGACCACTTTCCGTCGCCGCCGGGCGTAGTCCGCCCGAATCCCCTCGATGAAAGGCTCGCCGTCACGAATGGCTACGACACCGGCCTGCTGAACCATGGCAGGTGGTGATGAAATGATGAACTCCTCGACCTTCGTCATCAACGCGATCAGTCTTTCGTCTCCAAGTGCATAGCCCAGTCGCCAGCCTGTCATGTTGTAGGTCTTCGAAAAGCTGTTGACGACCAGCAGGTGTTCACGATCGGTGGCCACGCGGGCAAAGGAAGGTGCGACGGGTCCATCGAAAACGATCCGCTCATAAACCTCGTCGCTCAAGATAACGAAATCGTGCTCGAGGGCCAGCGCCCACAATGCTTCCTGCTCCGCACGAGTGATAACCCACCCGGTTGGATTCGACGGACTGTTGACGACCAGCATTCGAGTGCGCCCATCTATCGAAGCCCGGACTTGATCCATGTCGAGAACGAAACCGTCTTTCGCCCGTAGAAGGGGAACCCGGCGGACTTCTCCCCCGAAAACAGTCACTGTTGAGGCAAACACCGAGAAGGCCGGGGAGATTATGAGAACGTTGTCACCGGGATTCACACATGCACGGATCGCCAGAAAAATCGCCATCCCGGCGCCTACGGTGCAGACGACTTCTGACGGGCTGTAACGGACATCGTGAAGTTCGGCGACTTTCGAAGCGATGGCTTCCCGCAACTCAATGTAGCCGACGGTGGCCGTATAGAAGGTGTGCCCTCGAAGAGTCGCCTCATAGGCCGCCCGACAGATGAATTCAGGAGTCGGCGAATCCGATTCACCGTAGTACAGCCGGTAGGGGTCCTCGACCTGATCAGCAGCCATGGCGATCTCGATCAGGGGAGACGCTTCGGCATTTAAGGCATCGATGGAGAACTTCATACGCAATCAACCTGCAGCGGCCAGATTCCCGCTATAATGACATGTTTGACCGACGTCGGTTCCGGAAGTACCGCTTGAGATCGGCCGACAGTCAGGTTTAAGCAGACCACTGTTCTGGAGGATTTGAATTCATGGTCGTGTTAGGGCGAAACGAGATCAACCGGGTACGGTTCGGCTGCATGCTGAACATACTCATGTCTGCTGCAGTTCTGGTCGTCGTCGGAATGACGTTTTCCGGCAGCTCGGAAGGAACGCAAGTAGTATTGCTCCTGATGGGTCTGGCAGCGATAACGGGCCTCCTGCTCTCCGTTCTCCAGGTCTGGTCTCACCGAATCAGAAGCAAGGCTGTCATTTTCCATCAGGGTGAAGACATGGTGATTGCGACCAACCACCTGCACGAGGGCTTCAAGCTCCGATTCTTCCGGGACATCCTGACCGAAGACCTGATCAATTTCAGCGACGAGGACCGTAACAAATGGAGCGTCCTGACAAGGGAAGGCTTTCATCCGGTGCTGAAGATCCGGAACGCACGCAAGACACTTATCCTGCCCCTGTGCCACATGATCTTCGATGACGTCTTCGTCTTCGACCACACCGAGCGATGGGACCATTACGACTGCGGGAGCACGTCGACCCCAACGTACGCCGAGCGCGGGATCGGCCCCTTCAAGGACGACAGTGTGATTCCGGTCAGGAAAGAGCAGGTTGCCGGGACATC
>CAZOZZ010000035.1:11234-28316 GCA_964584435.1 uncultured Solibacteraceae bacterium
CCTTCAAGGACGACAGTGTGATTCCGGTCAGGAAAGAGCAGGTTGCCGGGACATCCAGTTAAGTGAACCCTAATACAAAACCACATGAAGCGCACAAGGACCATGAACACCAACAACCAGGTCCAGTTCAATATCTGCCGTCCGGCTGGCTCCAGTCACGAACACGACACTTGATGGACGGTCGTCGGACTTCATAAGGTTCTTGTGCATATGCCGCAGGGCGCTTCCCAGGTCGGGCAGCAGCGTGGACCGGTCGAGAAGGGCAACGTGGATCGGGGGGAGTAAGGAAGTGGACCGCCTGTTCCCTGCGGTCATCGGAATGGCAAGGGTTCCGGTCGATGCGATTCCCCAGGCAACGTCGGTGATACCGCAGTCAGCGGCCTCCGCATCCGCACGCTCGAAAGCCTCCAGGCGCACCTGCTGTGAATCGATCGATATGCGTGCCACCCCGAGACCTTCGAGGTAGGAGGACAGTCCGTTCTCCAGCGACTCGCGCTCGAATTGAACAACCTCGGCCCCTACGGAGCGGGCGGCACTTTCGAATTCCCTGACGCGTTCCATTGCTGGACGAAACTCCTTTCCGAAACATCGGGCACCGACTGAAACCGGGATAACACCGGGCGCATCAAGAAGGCGGCAAACCGGTAGATGCGCGGCCGGACAGCCATCCAACTCCACACGCGAAACATCCACCTCTCGAACGAGAACCGGTGGTTTCCCTTCCTGTTGATCCGATTGCGGGATCGGATCAGGAGACTCGGAATGTCTATCTTTACCGGGCAGGCATCCAGGCAGGCACCACACAGTGAGGAAGCAAACGGCAGTTCATCGGCCGCCGCCTCCCCCTGCATCACGGGAGCCAGAACGGATCCGATAGGTCCCTGATACACCCAACCGTAGGCGTGACCGCCGATGTGCGAATAGACCGGACATGCGTTCAGGCACGCCCCGCACCGGATACATGCCAATGCTTCGCGCATGAGCACATCCGACTGCATGTTCGCCCGGCCATTGTCGAGCAGAACGAGGTGGAATTCTTCGGGGCCATCCGTTTCCCCGCTCCGCCGGGGTCCGTTCAGGAAAGAGACGTAGCTTGTGATCTTCTGACCGGTCGCACTGGCCGGCAGCAAAGGGAGCAACACCTCAAGGTCCGCCCACGTGCGAATGACTTTTTCGATTCCGGTCACAGCTACATGGATCCGAGGGACACTGGTCGTCAGACGGGCGTTTCCTTCGTTTTCGACGATGACCAGTGTGCCCGTCTCCGCAATCAGAAAGTTGGCACCGCTGACACCCATATCCGCATCCAGGAAACTGGGGCGTAGCTTCCGACGGGTCCACCCCGTCAACCCATGTGCGTCCAAACCCTTATCGGTTCCAAACCGGTCGTGATAAAGGTTGGCCACATCCTCCCTGGACTTGTGGATCGCCGGCGCCACGATGTGGGAAGGCCGCTCTCCAGCAACCTGGATGATGTATTCTCCCAGATCGGTTTCGACGACCTCGACGCCCGCCTCCTCGAACCTGGCGTTCAGATCGATCTCTTCGGTCACCATCGACTTGCTCTTGACGACCGAGCGTACTTCATTGTCACGGGCCAACCCGAGGATGTAGTCACAGGCGGCCTCGGCCGTCGCCGCACGATAAACCTTGCCGCCGTTTCCGATGACACTCGCTTCCAGCCGATCGACCCACGTATCAAGATCGTCGAGAATCTCCATCTTGATCGCATGGGCCTCGTCACGCTTCCGATCGGTATCCATCCCCGAGGCTTCCAGCCACTCGAACGCCTCGGCACGGCTCCGCCGAACCTGCCGGGTCCCCGAACTCATGGCGTGTTGGAGCTGGGAATCTTCGAGCGCCCGGCGGACACGTTTCTTGAGGGAGGCAGTCACGAGTTCACCAGTACCTCGGCCAGATGGAGTGGCCGGATCGTTGAGCCCGCCCGTTTCAAACCGCTCGAAATGTGCATCAGACATCCCATGTCGGCGGAAACTACGGCATCCGCTCCTGTCTTTTCGATGGCCTTCACGCGGTCGTCGAGCATCGCCTGGGAGAGGTCAGGCATCTTGACGGAAAACGTCCCTCCAAAACCGCAACATTCGGCCTCCGGAGTCTCGACAAGTTCCAAGCCCCGAACGGAGCGGAGCAACGTTCGGGGAGCGCTCGCCTCCCCCAGACCCCGCAGAAGATGGCAGGAGTCGTGGTAGAAAACCCGCCCGTCGAACCTGGCGCCAAGGTCGTCGATCTTCATCTCGTGGACGAGAAACTGGGAAAGCTCAAAGGTTCGTCCGAAGAAATCCGCCCGGTCGCCGATGAGTTCACGGGAAAAGACACGCATCATCGCCGTGCAGGAGCCGGAAGGAACCACGATGGCATCTACGTCCGCTTCCTCCAGGCAGCGTGAGGTGGCCTCCAGGACCGGGCGCGCTTCGTCGTGATAGCCACTGTTAAAAGCGGGTTGGCCACAGCAAGTCTGGTTGGGGGGAACGACAACCTCGAGGCCGGCTCGTTCGAGCACACGAACCGTGTCGAACCCAACGCGAGGATAAAACTGATCGATGAGGCAGGAAACGAAGAGTCCGACTCGGCGAATCACGCCCGAAGTGTAGCAGAAATCGAAATTCAAGTGGCAGGCCAGGGTCCGCCCAAGAATAGCTTCGCAGAATTGGCTGGACCCTTAAGATAGAATGAGTCGATCCAATGACCTACGTACTGGCAGTCGTGTTCCTCCCTCCCTTGCTGATCTTCGGGCTTTACCATCTATCGCTCTGGTTCAACTTTCTGGGTATCGGTCAAATGGCGTTCTGGCGGCGGGTCGCTCTGACGTCAGCCATCTCGCACGGCCTTCTCGTCACGGGATTCTTTGTTTTTTCTTACGTGGACTATCAAGCAAGTCGGGACCTCATCCTGCTGGGACAGACGTTTGATTCCTACCTGTTCAACCGATCCCAGTTCTGGCAATTGCTGGCGATCTTCGACACGTTCCCGACAGTGACGCTGCTCGGACTCTTCGCCCTTCTCGATCGGTTCGGCCTCGGGTCACCTCAACTGGTTGCTGTCACCATCGCGATCGTTTACCTGACAGGGACGTTCCAGTGGTACTGGGTAGGCGGGGGGATCGGGGCCGTCTTTGAGAAGCTCTGGTCCGGACTGAAAGGACCCGACGACACAGGCGGGTGGCTTTAGCAGCCCGGGGTAGAACGATCGACTGCATGAATTGAGTCCATTCATTCACTCCATTGATTGACTAGAAGGAAACGCCAAATCTACAATTCCACGGCACGGATGAATATTGAGCAACACTTCAATCGCACCTCGATCGGCAGGGCTCTGCTGTTAGTCCTGCTGGCTGTGCTGCCGGCATCCGCTCACGACTTCTCCACAAGCTACTCGCGACTGACCGTGGATGGTGCCCAGGTCCGCGCCCAGCTGACCCTGAACCTCCTGGACATGCACACGGGGCCTGATCTCGATCTGGACCAGGATGGGTTTGTGTCCTATCAGGAGTTGGAGGAAGGGATCGTCGACCTCTTCGCGGCCATCAAGGCGAACTACCACGTTCTGGCTCCCGACGTCCCATTGGAATCGGTGGTCGACAATTACGACTTCATTGCAGACAACGTCGCGCGGATCGATATCGAATACACCTTCGATCACGCCGTCAACGACCTGACGATCGTCTCCGCTCTCGACAGGTTGACTCAACCCGATCACCGCCACCTTCTACAGATCGGCGAGGGAGACCAGGCACGCCATGCCGTCCTGGGCGTGGATGCTCCGGAGGTCGTCATCGATTACGCAACGGGGATTCCTCTCTGGGTCACAACGCTGGAGTTCGCCCAGTTGGGAGTCGAACATATCTTCTCCGGTTACGACCACCTCGCCTTCCTGCTGGGATTGCTTCTCGCCACGACGACGTTGTTGTCCCTGGCCAAGGTCGTGACCTCCTTCACCGTGGCCCACAGCGTCACGCTGGCCCTGGCTACCTTCGGCCTCGTGGCGATGCCGGCCCGACTCATCGAGAGCCTGATCGCGCTCAGCATTGCCTATATCGCGATTGAAAACTTTATTGGCAGGAACCTGGTCCACCGATGGAAGATTACCTTCCTGTTTGGACTGGTTCACGGATTCGGCTTCTCGAATGTCCTCCAGGAGATGGAACTCACGCGACGGACGCTGGCGGTTTCGCTTTTTTCTTTCAACATCGGGGTGGAAGCCGGTCAGTTCGTTTTCGTTTCCCTGCTGTTTCCCGTGGTCATCTATCTGGGAAGATCCCCGTGGAAGGAGCGTGTCACGGCGGTGACCTCGGTGGCGATCATGAGCCTCGGCTTTTACTGGTTCGTCCAGCGGGCACTGTTCTTCTAGAGCACCTCCCACCCGGTCGTTCCGGACTGACGTTCGTTACGAGTTCGCCGGCCCGGTCTCGACGGGTTGATCTGGTATAATTCACCCCCTATGGAATACAAGAGTATCCAGTTCTCTGTCGAGAACCAGATCGGCACCCTCTCGATGAACCGGCCGGAAAACCTCAACGCTATAAATCTGGAAATGCTCGACGAGATGCTTCGGGCGATTTTCGAGGCCACGAAGGACAACAATGTCCGCGCGATCATCCTCAAGGGCAACGGCCGCGCCTTCAGCTCCGGTGGCGACATCCGGGTCATGGAAGAAATGATGGACGGCGACACCAAGACATTCATGAAGAACTGGGTCAACCGTGTCCACCTGCTTGAGATGCAGCTGAGAACGATCCGCAAGCCGATGATCGCGTCGATTCACGGGGTCGCCAGCGGCCAGGGATTCAACCTCGCGCTGGCCTGTGATCTTCGGATCGCTTCGGAGCCGGCAACCTTCAACCAGTCCTGGGTGCAGCTTGGACTCACCTCGGAAGGCACCTACTTCCTTCCCCGCCTGGTCGGCGTCGGAAAGGCAACAGAGATGTTTTTCACCGGAGATTCCATCTCCGCCGCAGAGGCCTTCAAGTGGGGAATCGTCAATCGAGTCGTCCCCGACGAAGAGCTCGAGAGTGAAACGATGTTATGGGCGGCCCGCATGGCATCCGGACCCACCGAAGCCCTTGGCCGGATCAAGCTCCTCATCAACAGCAGCCACAAGAACCTTCTCGACGTACATCTCGCCCAGGAAAGCGAATTGATCGCCGAAACCACCGAAACCACCGACTTCAAGGAAGGAGTCCAGGCCTTCCTGGACAAGAGAGACCCCCACTTCAAAGGGGAGTAGCCCCACCCCAAGAAACGTAGCAGTCGTGCGTGTCGGGGTGGCCGGCCCTGGCCACCCGCGGGCATCGACGCCATCTCTCAAGAGACTTTCCTGAAAATACAGCCTATCCCGCGGGCGGCCGGAGACGGCCGCCCCGACACTCGTTCCTGATCCGCCTCGTCACTTCTGAAACGCGGCAAATCCGGTGACAATTTTTAGCAAGATTCGAGAGATCGGCAGGATAGCGTTCCTGATCTGCCTCGTCACTTCTGAAATGGGGGGAACCCTTCCGGCTAGGCACACTCGCCGTGCTCAAGATGATGATCGAAGTCGGCGAGGAACTGATTGATCGCGCTGAGGAGGGGGGGAGCGGGCATGTTGATCAGGGCGCAGAAGCCCTTGCCACGGTTAAAATCCAAAACCCTCGGGATCTGTCCATACAGAGACTCGTCGCCCTGGCCGGAACGGAGCTTTTCAAGCAGTGCCGTCAGCATCATGGTCTCCATTCGACACGCTGAACACTGGCCACACGATTCCCGTGCGTAGAACTGCGCCAACTCGACCGTCGGTTCGACCATGCAGGTTCCCTCGGGATAGAAACGCATGACACCACAACCGAGACTCGATCCCGCGGCTTTCAACGAAGCCGGGTCGAGCGCGACATCAAGAACATCCCCAGCGAGAAACGCACAGGAAGGACCACCCGGAAGGAATGCCTTGACGCTCTCCCCATTCTTAAGACCCCCACCACAGGTTTCAAGCAGGTAACGAACGCTCGTTCCGACCGGAAGCTCATAGGCTCCCGGATTCTCGACCTCGTCACCCAGACAGAAAATCATCGTGCCCGGTCTCTGTTCGGCTCCGAATCCACGATACCACTCCGCACCGTTACGCATGATGGGCGCGACGTGAGCGAGAGTTTCCACGTTGTTGATGACGGTGGGCTTTCCGAAAAGACCGGCCACAGCGGGATAGGGCGGCTTCTCTCTTGGTTTCGGCTCCCGCCCTTCGAGGACTTCCAGGGTAGCTGTGTCCTCACCGGCAACGTACACGGTGGGCGCCGGATGAACGATCACCTCCAGCGAGAAATCAGACACGAGGATGTCTTCGCCGAGGAAGCCGGACGCGGCCGCTTCGGAAATGGCCTTGGTCATGCGATCGGCTGAGGTCTTGTACGTCTCGTTCAAATAGAGGTAGGCCCGCGTGGCGCCGATGGCATAGGAAGCCAGGATCATTCCTTCAAGGACAAGGTGGGGACTGAACTCGATCAGGACGCGGTCTTTGAAACTGCCGGGCTCGTCTTCGCCGGCGTTACAAACCAGGTAGCGTTCGGTCGCATCGGTGTCGGCTGCAATCTGCCACTTCTTTCCGGCTGGAAACCCGGCACCACCCCGGCCGCTGAGACCAGAGGCGGCAATCGTTGCGATCAACGAACCGGCGGGGTCCTTGATCGCCCGTTCGAGCGCCTCGTACCCACCCCTCCGGCGGTAGTCTTCGAAACCTTCCGGTTCCCCGGGTTGGCCGGCCCGGCCCGGCTTGCCCTTCTCAGGCTTGATTCCGCTTGGAAAGACAATCATGAGCAGAATTGGTGAGCAGGATCAGAACAGGCCGGCATCGAGCAGCTGGTATATAAGTTCCTGCAGTCCAGGGTCGATACCCTTTGTGAGCCGTTCTACTACCGGTCCGCCCTCGGCATTGGCGGCAATCTCTTCGACATCACCTTCGGTAATCTTCGAATACCAAATTTTATCGGGATACATCACGATATTGGGACCGGCCTGACACGCGCCGAAACACATGTACGGCTTCACCGTGACACCTTCCGAATCCTTGAGACGCTCTTCGAGAGCCGCCATCAACTCACCCGCATGCCGGGCCTTGCAATCCGCGTTTTGACAGACTAGGACGTACTTTTCGGCCATTATCTATTGCTCGACTTTTACAACCCACTCCTCGTCTTTGTAAATTTCCCCGAGCTTCTCCTTGTCGGACGGTTGCGGCAACGTGTCCTCGAGATGCCTCTTGTACTCGTCGTCCGACAGCAGTTCGCCAGAGGTCGAATACGGCTTTCCGGCATGCTCGCCTATGGCTCGGTGGAATTTCGGGTCTGGCAGCGTGATAGCCGGCTGGCCGGCGGGAACAAGCTTGTTCAAGGCTGCCATCAATTCGTTGACCTCGGCCGTGTAGTGAATGCGGGCCAAGTCGTTCAGGCGATCCCGATCGACAGGTTCATCCGTCTTGCCTTCGTCGTACCTGCCCTTGAGTCCCCAGGCGTAGAACCACGACGCCGAAGAAGAATTATCGACTCCAAACAGGTCCAGCGCCACGGAAAACCATTTATTTATGTGCTTTTGAAAGATATCCATCGGCACCTTACCGGCCTTCAAGACCCGGCTCAGCCCGGTGTGTCCGGTCAGAAGATGGAAGAACTCCTCCTGAAGCATAGGCTGCATGCTGGCAGCAAGAGGCTTGAACGACGATCGGCTGAGCATGGTCAGCTGGTACTTGCCATCCCGGTCAATCAGTTCTGTAAAACAGTAGAAATCCAGCCAGTCATCGATTGGCTGGTTGAACGCTCCAAGCAGACGATTGTCTTCATAGGCGCGCCGCTCCAGTAGTTTCTGTGCTTCGAGCTTCCCCGAATCCCCGAAATACTTGACCAGCAGATTGCACATCTGTGTTCCGTGACGCATCTCTTCCCGCATCACTTTCAGAGCCGACTGGAGATCGTAGTCGCTGGGAGCCGTGTTCAGAAGATGCTTCTGTTGCTCCACGGACGCAAATTCGGTATCGCCTTGAAACACGATCAGGTGAAGCAGGCTGTCACGAATCCTCTGGTCAGGTATCTGGAGAACCCGCTCCCACTTAGGACGCCCGGCGAAATCACCGAATTCAATCTCGTCCGACTCCACCTCACCAAACTTTACGTCGAACTGGTACCCCTCCAAGTTCGAGGCGTCGAGACCGATATCCTTCTGCCACTCGTGGAAATAGTCGGTCCAGTCATCGAATGTTGAGATTCTGGCCACGGAAATGCACCTCCAAATCCAATAAAACTCACTTCCCTATAAATTTTGCGACTCTCTTTTCCTGATAGGCACGGAGCCCTTCCGCCGCATCCTGACTGTCAAATGCCTGCGCGAGTGCCTCCCGTTCCAGAGCCAACCCGTCTGCCAGGCTTCCGTTGATCCCGGACTGGATCGCACGCTTGATGAGCCCGACGGCCTTGCTTGGCTTGTTTGGAGCAACGAACTGGCGGGCATAGTCCATGACCTGGAGCTTGAAGTCCTCGGGATCGAAGATGTCGTGGATCAGGTCCCACTCTCGAGCCTCCTCAAAGGCAACCATTCGACCCGTCGCACCCAGTTCCAGAGCCCGCGCGCGTCCCACCAGACGAGGCAGGCGTTGCGTGCCGCCCATCCCGGGAATCACTCCCAGGTTCACCTCGGCCAGGCCCATACGCCCGGCGTCTTTCTTCGCGATCCGAATGTCGCAGGCCATTGCGATTTCCATTCCCCCGCCGACACAGTGGCCGTTGATGCCCGCAATCACCAGCTTCGGTGTGTTTTCCAGGCGCATCAAGGTCTCATGTCCGAACAGCGCGAAGTTGTTTTTGAACTCGGTGGTTTCTTCCGCCAGCATCCGGATGTCGGCGCCCGCGGAGAAGAACTTGTCCCCTGCACCCAGCAACACGAGTACGTGAACCGAGGAGTCGAAGCGCGATTGGACGATCGCTTCATCCAGCAACTTCAGGCTCTCCAGGGTGTAGACGTTTGCCGGTGGGTTGTTGATCTCGATGATTCCGAGACCGTCCTCAACCCGATAATCAATCAGCGCCATATTTCTTGCTCCGAGTGAAAGGTTTGGGAATTAACCCGTCGTGTTCCTTGCGATCACGACAGACTTGGTTTCCATATAGTAGTCGAATGCTTCCGAACCGTGCTCCTTGCCCAGCCCGCTTTGCTTGACACCGCCGAAAGGCAGTTCGTCGAATATGATCTGCGGCGAGTTCACCCATGTGTATCCCGCTTCCAATGTGTCCGCAGCCACGTTTGCACGGTCGATATTCCGCGTCCAGATCGAAGATCCCAAACCGAAAATGGATGCGTTGGCGCGTTCGATCGCTTCATCCAGGTTTCCGACCTTCATGATCGGCAGCGCCGGACCAAACACCTCTTCCTGAACCATGCGGGACTGTTCGTCCACGTTCGTCAGGAGCGTAGGCAGATAAAAGTAGCCGGATTCGTAGGCTTCCCCTTCCGGACGTTTTCCCCCTGCCACCACCGTGGCACCGCGATCAACGGCGTCCTGGACCTGCCCTTCCACTTCTTCTCTCTGGAACGATGTATGGAGGGGTCCAACGAAGACGCCCTTCTCGAGGCCGTTCCCGACACGCAGCCTGGCCACTTTCGCAGCCAGCTTTTCGACAAACTCATCATGGATGCTATCGAACAGGTAAAGCCGCTTCATCGCCAGACACGCCTGACCGCAATTGAAGAAGCGACCGACAGACGCCGCACTGACGGCCGCGTCGATGTCTGCGTCGTCACAGACGATCATCGGATCGCTCCCACCCAGTTCCAGCGTGACGCGCTTGATAGTCTCGCCGGCAACCTGCATCACACGACGACCCGTGTCGGTCGCCCCCGTGAAACCGATTTTACGAACCCGTGGATCCTTGAGCAACTCTTCCCCAACCACGCTGCCGGGTCCGGGAACGATGTTCAGAACGCCGGGTGGCAGACCGGCCTCGTTCAGGATTCCGACGCATGCCGTCGGCGTGAGTGGCGTCGTACCGGCAGGTTTCACGACGATGGTATCGCCGGCAATCAAGGCCGGACCGAGCTTGTTTCCCATCAGAGCTACCGGAAAATTCCAGGGAACGATCGAACCGACGATGCCGATCGGCTTCTTGATGATCATCCCGTAACTTCGCTCGTTGAGCAGCGGGACGTAACCGCCCCGGATGCTCTTGGCCATACCGGTGTAATGGTCGAGCGTGTGAACGAAGCGCCGGATCTCGAGCATCGCCTCCCGGATGGTCTTTCCCTGTTCCCGTGTCAGCAGCGTTGCCAGGTCTTTTTCGCGCTCCTTGATGAGACGGGCACCCCGGCCGACAATCTCCGCGCGTCGGGGAGGTGGCATGGCGGCCCATGCGCCGAATGCGCTCTCTGCCGAGTCGATGGCGCCACGAATGTCGTCCCTCGTCGCTTCGACAACCGTGTCGACCACTTCCCCGGTCGCCGGGTTTCGTATCTCTTTTTCTTCTCCGCTGGACGAATCGTGCCATTCGCCGGCGATCATCATTTTTGTCGGCATATCGGTCTTTTCCGTGTTGTTCGTCTTGAATCGGTCTTCGGGCTCCGGAGCCGGATCAACCACCCACGATGGCCCTGAGGGGCTCGAACAGGTCGCAAGGGCTCCGTACATCCCGCGGACTCGTCCGGGCGGCCTTCGCATAGGCCGCAGGGCTCGGCTTGCCCGCGGGCGGCCAGGGACGGCCGCCCCGACACGCGATCTTAATCCTACCCGGTGGCGATGACGACTCCTTTCGGTTCTAGATAGGCTTCGAGGGCTTCGGGGCCGTGTTCGCGGCCGATTCCGCTGTCCTTGACGCCGCCGAAAGGCATTTCGTCGTAGCCGATGTGGAGCGAATTGACCCAGACGTTGCCAGCCTGCAGGCGCTCGGCTCCGCGTCGGGCCCGCGTCAGGTCGTTGGTCCAGATAGAAGCGCCCAGACCATAAATAGAACTATTCGCTTTTTCGATCGCTTCATCGAAATTGCTGACCTTGAAAACGGGCAACGCGGGACCGAACACCTCTTCGGTGGCGATCCGGGAGTCCATAGGTGCGTCGACGATGATCGCCGGCGTCAGGTAGTGTCCCTTGTCGTACTCCTCGCCCTCGGGTCGGGTTCCACCCACAAGGACCTTCCCGCCGCGGTCGACGGCATCCTTGATCTGGGATTCCACCTCTTCGCGTTGGGCCGCCGTGTGCATCGGCCCCATTCGAACCTTCGGATTCATTCCATTGCCCGGAGCTAAACGTCCGGCTTTTCCGACAAGTCCTTCGACGAACTCATCGTAAACACCCTCGAGGACGAAGACCCGCTTGACAGCCAGGCAAGCCTGGCCGCAGTTGTAGAACCGGCCAACCGCAGCGCCGGTCAACGCACCCTTCATGAAGGCATCCTCGCAGACGATCATCGGATCGCTGCCACCCAGTTCGAGCGTCACGCGCTTCATGAGACCGCCGGCGACTTCCATGACGTGCTTGCCCGTGCCACTCTCTCCCGTAAAGGCGATGCGACGGACCTTCGGGTTCCGGAGAAGTTCCTCTCCGACAACGCTGCCTGGTCCGGTCACGACGTTCAGAACACCCTTCGGAAGACCGGCCTGGTTGAGGAGTTCAACGATCCGAACCGTCGCTAACGGCGTCGTGGAAGCAGGCTTCACAATCGAGGTGCACCCGGCCGCCAGCGCGGGGCCAATCTTTGTCCCCATCAGCGTCGTCGGAAAGTTCCATGGAACGACCGCACCGCAGACACCCACGGGTTGCTTCATGACCATGCCGTACATGGCGTTGTTGGGAAGCGGCACGTAGGAACCCCGGATCTTCGAGGCCAGGCCGGCGTAGAACGCCATTCCATGGAGACAGTGCTCGATCTCGCGCTTCGACTCGCTGACCGGTTTCCCCTGTTCCTTCGTCAGTGTGACAGACAGATCGTCGATCTCCGCCATCACGAGATCGATCCCTTTCAAAATCAGATGTGCGCGTGCCTCGGCCGCAGTGTCGGCCCACCCGGAAAACGCTTCGTGTGCTGAATCGACCGCCCGTTGCACGTCTTCCTCATTCCCTTTCGGTACCGAGTCGACCACCTCTCCGGTGGCCGGATTAACGACGTCGTAGGTCTCTCCGGAAACGGCATCTGCTAACTCACCGCCGATGAACATTCTGGCCATTCGGTCCCTCCCCTGAAGCCCAATTTTTTTGCCGATGCGTGGATATTGTTATAGAAGTATCTCAAACGAGACACACGTACTATATTGCATATTGCAATCGAAGTCAAGACGCACTATACTGCACGTATTCGTCTGAGTGGCCTCCAAATGGAACAGTCTTCACTACTTCTCGAAATCGGTACCCGTGTCCGTGCCACACGGAACCGCACCGGCTGGACGCTGAAAGAGGTTGCGGAACGATCCGGCGTCTCACCGCGCTTTCTTTCCGATCTCGAGGCCGGACGCGGCAATATTTCTATCTCCCGGTTGGCAGATCTGGCCAATGCGCTGAATGTCCCTCTCGTTAAGCTCTTCCCCCCCGACACCGGTAGCGGTAGTTCACTGGGACACGTGATTACCCTGGTCGATCGGTGCTCGGAAGAGGATCTGGAAGAGCTGGTCAACTGGCTCCGCGGGCGCCTGGAAGACCGGCAGAAACCGACCATCGCCCTGGTCGGCCTCCGCGGAGCCGGCAAGTCCACAGTCGGCCCCACACTGGCCTCACGGCTCAAGGTTCCCTTCGTCGAGTTGGACCAGATGATCGAAGACGAAGCGAACATGTCGCTGTCTGAACTGTTTTCTCTGCACGGGGAAACTTATTACAAGAGGCAGGCGCACGATTTGTTACTGCGGTTGCTGGCACGTAACGAGCAGATCGTGGTCGCAATCGGTGGCTCGATCGTGACCGATCCGGAAGCCTGGTCTCTACTGAAGCGGCGCACTCATACGGTTTGGTTGAAAGCGACTCCGGACGCTCATTGGAAACGGGTTGTCGGACAGGGTGACACGCGCCCCATGGCAAACCGCCGGTCGGCCATGACGGAACTCGGTTCGATTCTCTCGATCCGGTCTCCCCTCTACTCGGAGGCATCGCAGACCATCGACACGGGCTCGACGCCGGTCAGGACCGCCGTCGGATTGATCGCCGCATCCGTTCGTGACCTCGGCCAACAGCCGGAAGAATCCAAACCCGTCAAGGCCGGGAGTATGCGAGGAGGACCGCTTGGCCGAAAAAGAAAAACCCGTCAGACGTAACCGCCGTTTCACCGAGCGGAGGCTCGAGATACTCCGCTCGGCTGCCGCGGCCTTTACAAGGAACGGCTTTGCCGGGGCAACGATGGAGGAGATCGCCGAACAGGCCGAGATGGCCAAGGGGAATCTCTACTATTACTTCCCTTCCAAACAGGAACTTCTGTTCTTCTGCCAGGACTATTCGTTGACGCGCCTGAACGAACAGGCCGATGCGGTCGTCAAGTCGAAGCAGCCAGTCGAACGCAAGCTTCGAGACCTGATTGCCCTGCATGTCCATACCGTACTGGAGGAATTGCCCGGCTCCACGGCACACACTGACTTTCGATCACTACCGAAAGAGCAGTTACGG
This sequence comes from uncultured Solibacteraceae bacterium, assembly GCA_964584435.1. Classification (GTDB taxonomy): domain Bacteria; phylum Acidobacteriota; class Terriglobia; order 20CM-2-55-15; family 20CM-2-55-15; genus CAZOZZ01. The sequence continues at coordinate 24,840 of CAZOZZ010000035.1, forward strand.
AAGATCGTAAGAAAGCGGGACCGCTACGAAAAATCCTATCGAAAGGTCGTCGAGGCGGGCGTGAAGGAAGGTGTGTTTGAAGTCGGTGACACTAAGACAGCAGTGTGGGCGATTCTGGGAGCGTTGAACTGGATCGTCCAGTGGTATTCGCCGAAGGGCGCGATGAGCGCCGAACAGATCGCCGAAGATTTCGGCGATCTGTTCGTGGGCGGTCTGAAAGCTAGCTAGCCCGCTTGCCGGACGAAGGCTGGTCACCTCGGATCGTGCCAGATGATGTGCGGGTCGTGAGGCAACCACGGGTTGTTCGGGTCGGTGTCTTCGATCGTGTATGCAAAGAATCTGTGCGAATTGAACCTTGCCCTGTCTGCAGCGTTGGGATTCGGATCTATCTGGCCTCTGAAGGGGGCGCCGGTCCTGCTGTTCCCGGGCCAATTAGGATCCCCAACGAAAGGATGCCCGTGACCGGCCTCATTGCTGTTCTTGGTTCTGGCGTTCGTGACGCATTGGAGCGACACTTTTAGCAAGGCCTGCTTCGCCCCCGTAAAGCTCGCGACGTCCCACTCAAGGGTGTCGCCAGGCCAGAGTACGATCGGGATGTGGGGATCGTCTGGATCAAAGTCCGGCGGTCCAATGCCAGCAGGCGGAGGGCCAGACAGATCTGGATTCGATCTGCGCCACCACATTATATTCATCCACTCCGCTGCCAGATGCGAATCGAGAGCCCCATTTTTTTCCTTAACCTTCACTATGATGTTTCCCATGGTGTCCTCCTTATGGACCTGCTGGTTAGCGTCCGACGATTTCCCGGAACCGAGTTTGGCTCCGCAAATCGTCCAACTCCGGAGCCGAACGGATTTCGTGGATGGAATGCAATGAACCCTGCGCCTGATCCAGGTAATCAAGTGCCTCGTCGATGAGTCCCAGCTGGCTGTATACGTAAGTCGCTATCAAGAAGTATTCCGGGTTCCTCCCGTACTCGAGGGCGCGCCCGATATATTCCAGGGCGTTCGCCCCGTTCCCGACCATCGAATGGAACTGAGCGAGCAACACCTGGGCATCGTGATCATCTGGGTTTACCCTTAACCTGGCTTCGGCTTGCTCGATCGCCCTCAGGTAGGTCGCCTCGGCCCGTTGGCGCTCTCCCAACCAGTAAAGACCTCGAGCCCAGTTACCTGTGTAAACATAGTGGCTTTCCAGTTCTGCACCCGCCTCCAGCTCGACTACTGCTTCGGCGTAGGCGCGCTCGTAGAACAACGCCATTCCCAGGTTCGAACGGACCCCTCCATCGCGTGGTCTCAGACGCCTGGCTTCCGACAGCATTTCGATCGCGGCCCCATAGTCGCCAAGTTGGATCAAGACTCCACCGCGGGCGCGATATCCTAAACCGTTTTCCGGTTCCAACTCGATGGCGATTTCAAATTGATCCGCCGACTCTTCGAATCGACCGCGGTCTGCGTAGAAAGCGCCCAGCCAGCGACGGTCTTTGCTCTCGAACTCTTCGCGCATGGCTCGAGTCAGATACGTGGATTCAGCGGCGAGGGGGTTGCCGAGATCCGCGTGGGCCCTGGCGATTCCACGAACAGCATCACCGTCAGCCAGGTTCAGGTTGGAAGCAATCTGAAACTCGCCTAGCGCCGCCCGATGATCACCTTCCTCCCGTAAGAGCGCACCCAGACAGACATGACCTGAAGGCAGAAGCGGAGCCAGGGCCTGAGCCGCACGGCACTCCTCACGGGATGGTTCGAGCCACTGCCCGTCTTGCAGCACCTGGTATTTGAGCAGGTATGCGCGTCCCAAACCCGCATGGGCAGCGGCGTAACCCGAATCCAGATCGAGCGCTCGCCTGAACTCTCCCATAGCAAGATCGATGTTGGCGTCGTTGCTCTGGTCATGCAGCTAACTGATTCCCCTCGTGTACGCATCCTCAGCTCTACCTACCGAAGTTTCGGGGAAGATCACGGTTGACCGACCCAACTGTGGGTCGCCCTCCGCCACGTCCATGACCGCATTCAAGACACGTCCAGAGAGGGCATCAAGTTCATTGAATGCGTCCTCGACGTCCTCGGCTTGCAACGAATCGCCAGTCACCGCGTCGTGGAGTTCGTAGGCGACGACCTCCGTCCCGGCAAGAATCGACAACGTGCCGGAAAGCACGAGATCAGCCTCGAATTCGTTCCGGGCCTCTTCGGCTGTTTCGATTCCACTGCGGCGAACCGCATCGGCGGAGATCACGTCGAGAGAAGACCCAGCGAGATTGATTCTCAATTGATCGTTCAATCGAATCGCGAGACCGTCAGCAAGCGGTTGATCGTCCGAATAGACAAAGGGAAGCACGACCAGCGTCCCTCGCGCTATCGTCGGTGGTTCACTTCCAACCCAGACCCCACCAAGAACCAGCAGAGTTGCCAGGGCGACGGTCATTGCTACGAGGCGCACACCGCCAGTAGCCCGAGCTTTCTGATAGCCCTTCAACTCGAACTTCACTTCCGTCATTGCCGAATATCTCTCTGATGGGTGTCTCGATAACATCCTGGAGATGATCCGTTCCAACCTTGGTTTGACGTGCGAATTGAATGCGCCGAGTGGCGCCGGCTCCTTTTGTAGAATGTTGTTTCGAATTTCCCGATATGTGTCGCCCGCGAAAGGACTCAGGCGTGCGAGCAGTTCGTAAAAGACAACACCCAACGAGAAAATGTCGGCTCGTTCGTCGGGCTGCATGGCGGCGAATACTTCAGGTGCCATATAAGCGGGAGTCCCGGCAATACTGAACGCTGTGGTGGTTGCATCGTCGGTGATGCTCGCTCCGCTATTCATCGCCTTCGCATCGGGCGTTGCCGGCAGGCGTCTGGCCAGGCCAAAGTCACAGATCTTCACCGTTCCCTTTGGCGTCAGCATGATGTTTGCCGGCTTGATGTCCCGATGCAGGATCCGGCGTTGATGGGCGGCTTCCAGTCCCACACAACACTGGATGGCGATGTCCAGGAATTCGTCGATCGTGAGGGGCGCTCGCATCCGTTCACGAAGCGACACGCCTTCAACGTATTCCATCACGAGGAATGTTTCGTCCCCGCTGTCGAAGATGTTGAAGAGGGAGGCAACGTTGGCGGCGGCATGCAGTTCAAACGCCCGTTGCGCTTCTGTTTCCAGATCGCGACGATATTCGATGTCCGAATGGAGTTGGGGGTTCAACCGCTTCAGGGCCACTGCACCGTCCAACTTCATGTCATCAGCGAGATAGACTTCGCCCATGCCGCCGGCGCCGAGGCGCTTTCGGATGCAGTATCGCGCATCGATTGTTCTGCCGGTGAGGTCGCCAGGTAAGGGGGGACTTGCGGGACGCGTGTCTTCGTCGGCCATGTGAGCCTCGTCACGTGCGCTGTCTGCGTTCGTTGACTTGCCGTAGCTCGTTGCGTTGGCGAATAGTCTAGTACAGCACCCCTAAAGTTCCGGTACAGTCCATTAGTAGGACGCGACCAG
>CAZOZZ010000036.1:0-27990 GCA_964584435.1 uncultured Solibacteraceae bacterium
ACACAGGAGAGTTGTGCCTACTTGACAGAGGAGTCCAGATACGAAGACACGAAGGGCACGAAGCTATGGTCTTCAAGGGATCCTGAAGACAACGCCATCTGCTCCCAGATATCCCTCCTTCGTTACCTTCGTGTCTTCGTGTCTTCGTGTTGAAGAAGATCTCTATTCCTCGTCCATGTACGGGTACCGGTAGTCGGTTGGGGGATCGAACGTCTCCTTGATCGTGCGGGCCGACACCCAGCGGAGCAGGTTCAGCATGGAACCGGCCTTGTCGTTTGTGCCGCTGGCTCTCGATCCTCCGAAGGGCTGCTGGCCGACGACGGCGGCGGTGGGCTTGTCGTTGATGTAGAAGTTGCCGGCCGCGTACCGGAGTTCCCTATGGGCGTCGTTGATAGCGCTGCGGTCTTCGGAAAACACGGCTCCGGTCAGCGCGTAGGGAGAGGTGTTGTTCACCAGTTCCAGGGTTTGCTGCCATTCGTTTTCGGGATAGACATACAACGTGACGATCGGGCCGAACAGTTCCTCGCACATCGTGCGGTAGTCGGGGGATTTCGCCTGGATCAAGGTCGGGCGGATGAAATACCCGACCGAATCGTCCACTTCGCCTCCGGCCAGGATGTCGGCGTCGGTGGAGGATTTCACGAAATCCAGATAGCCGCTCAACTTGTCGAACGAAGCCCTGTCGATCACCGCCCCCATGAAGTTGCTGAAGTCGGCGACGTCACCCATGGCAATTCCGTTGATCTGATCGACGAGGTTGTCCTTCATTGCCGGCCAGAGGTTGTCCGGAATGTAGATCCGGGACGCGGCACTGCATTTCTGCCCCTGATACTCGTACCCTGCCCGAACGATGGCGGTGGTGACGGCGTCGGCGTTAGCGCTCGGATGCGCGATTATGAAATCCTTTCCACCGGTCTCTCCAACGACGCGAGGGTAGGACCGGTACCCCTTGATATTTTCTCCGACGGTCTTCCACATTCCCTGGAAGGTCTCGGTCGAGCCCGTAAAATGAACTCCCGCCAGGTCTGGATGGGTCATCGCCGCGTCTCCGACTGTTGCTCCGCTTCCGGGAACAAAATTAATCACGCCGGGGGGCAAGCCGGCGGCTTCAAAGAGTCGCGCCAGGTAATACCCGCTGTAGACAGTCGAACTGGCACATTTCCAGACAACCGTGTTCCCCATCATCGCCGGGGCCGTGGGGAGATTCCCTGCGATCGAAGTAAAATTAAACGGGGTGACCGCAAAGACGAACCCCTCCAGGGGCCTGTAGTCCAGGCGGTTCCACATTCCAGGGCTCGACAGCGGCTGGTCGCCGTAGATCCCCTCAGCGTAGTGGGCGTTGAAACGCCAGAAATCGATCAGCTCGCAGGCGGCGTCAATCTCCGCCTGAATCGGGGTCTTGCTCTGGCACAAGACAGTCGCGGCATTCAACGTCTGCCGCCAGGACCCTGCCAGGAGTTCGGCCGCCCTCAGGAAAACGGCCTGCCTGGCATCTATGCTCCAGGACGCCCATTCCTTGTGGGCTTTCCCGGCTGCTTCGATCGCCTGCGCAACTTCGCCCGGGCCCGCCTTGTGCCACTTCGCGAGAACGTGACCGTGGTTGTGTGGAATCACCTGAGTGCCCAGATCGCCGGTCCGAACTTCCCTACCTCCGATCAGGATCGGGATTTCGATTTCTTCGGCCGCCATGTCGGCAACCTTCTTTTTCAGGGCAGCCCGCTCCGGTGTGCCGGGAGCGTATGAAAAGACGGGTTCGTTTACAGGGGCAGGCACGTGGAAATGACCATTCATGAGAACTGCTGTCTCCTATTAAATATGGCGGCGGTCTCCGACCATCGAATTAACGGATTCTGGCGCTCCAGGCGCGCGGCCTACGTCAGGCGCAAAGGAAGTATTGTCTCACATATTGATCTCGCCAATGAGCGGTCGGGACCCGGGATCGATCAATCCTCTTTCTCGCTTGACTCCGGCGGCTGGAACAATACAATTGGCTCCTAGTTATCACTTTAATTGAACCGAAAAGTCGAACTCCGTAGTTGAAGTAGGAAGGAGGAGGCACTATGTATTTTAGAACTTTCGCTGCACTGACCGCCGTCGCCCTATTATTGGGCTGTGGCGGAGACCCCGGGTCGCGTGCGGTCGTCGATGAGGCAATCGCTGTGATGGGCGGTCTCGACAAACTCGAAGGCGTGGAAAGCATCGTTCGCAGGGGTAGCGGCAGCCGCACCATGATCGGGCAGGTCCGCACTCCGGATGACGCTCCCACGGCAGCCAACCTCACCAATTATACCGAAGCGCTCGAATTCGCTGGAGGCCGTGCCCTGGTCGAATACGATCTCGAATTCGGGGCATTCCAGCAACACAGACGGGAAGCGGTCACAAAGCACGGTCGGGGCATCGACGCCACTCCGGTCGGATACCAGATGGTCGGGGAGCGGGGAGCGGTCGTTTCGACCGGTGCCCTTCTGAGCTATTCGGCCTTCGATACTCCTGCCATGGCTCTCCAGCGCGATGTCTTGAACCTCATGGTGATGGCGAATGAAGAAACGCGTGCATCGACTCGAATCGCGGTCGCGACTGATTTCAACGGCATTCCAGTACGGCGCGTGGAGATCGAATTCAAGGGGCAGAACGTCCAGCTGTTCTTCAATCCGGAAACGAGTTTCCTTGTCGGCTTCGAGGTAATGGAAACCGATCCGTTTCTCGGCGACGTTCCCGTCCAGTACGTGTTCGGGGGTTATCGGGATGTAGACGAGCTGCAGGTGCCGCACGAAATGAGAATTCTCAAGGACGGCGCCGAGGTGGCGAACATGCGGTACGACTCGATCGGCCTGAACGAAATGCTGCCTGGAACCGATTACGCGATCCCGGAGGAGTTGGCCGAACAGGCCGAGACGGCTTCCGAGCGCGAGTCCGTACCGATGGAATTAACTCGTTTGTCCCGCGGCGTCTACCAGGCGGTTGGTTTCTCGCACAACAGTATGGTCGTGGAGTTCCCCAGCTACCTTGTGATCGTCGAGGCTCCTCTCAACGAGATCCAGACGATCACGATGATCCGGGCGGTCCGCGAAGAGTTTCCGCTCAAACCGATCCGTTACGCGGTAGCCACACATCCACACCCGGACCATGTCGGCGGACTCCGACGGCTGGCTTCGATCGGTGCCACGATACTGGTGGAGCAGCGTCACGAGGATACCATCCGGGATGTGATCGAAGCCCGGCACGGGTACGCACCCGACAGTTTGCACACGATGGCAAACACGCCGGGGAGGAGCGGCGACATCGGTACGATCGAAACCTTCAGCGGTCAACACGAGCTGACGGACGGTAACCGAACCATGCAGCTGTTTGCGCTCGAAGATACGTCTCACGTAGTTCCGATGGTGGTGGCCTATCTGCCTGCCGACAGGATCCTCTTCGAAAGTGACCTGTATACACCGGGATCACCGGCTGCGACGCCCGACTCGACAAGCCTGTTTGAGTCGATCGAGGCGCTCGAACTGCGGATCGATACTATTGTTGGGGGCCATGGGGCCACTGCGGAGTTCAGTGAGTTAGCGGAGGTTTCGAAGGGTTCCTGAGGACTCTTTCGAGGATCAACTTGATGGGGCTCGGGCATGCCGGGCCCCATCAGGTGTTACAGAAACTCAGGGATTGGCCAGAGCGCGCCGGGCTTTTTCGACGATCTCGTCCAGACCCGTCAGGTTCCCACCGTGGTTGGCCCTGTAGATGGTTTCCAGTATGCCGCGAGAACGGGCAGAATACCCCCCGTTCAGGAGCGACGATTTCGCGAACGCATCCATCGCTTCCGCAATCTCGTCCGTCTTCAGGAGGCTGTCGCCGATATAGTAATAGGCTTTGTCGTTGCGGGGTTTGAGGCCCAGCGCAACGGTGAACTCCTGGATAGCCACAGCGTGCCTGCCCGCTTCGTAGGAGGCACGTGCGACTGTTTCCTGAAGGTACACGCGCATATCGCTCCATTGTGATCGGGAAACACCCTCTGGAGCCGCGGACAAGCCGTTCATGAGGGTCTTGGCCACTTGGGAAGCTTGGGGAAACCTTCCGGCCTCGTCATGCTGTCCCACCAAGGCGTAAGAATAGCTCCAGGACTGTTCGATCGGAGCGTTCTTGATCACGATCGCGCCAAACTGTGTCGTCTTGGCCACATTGCCCAGTTGCTGATAGGCCTGCGCAAGCGAAATGGCGACATCGAGAACGGGGTTGATGGCATAAAACCTCTCGCCGTATTTCGTCACCTCCTGATGGTCCCCGGCCGGTACCGCGGCGGACCAGGCAAGGGCCAGCGGGACAAGATTGTCAGGCGTGGTCGCAGCAAGCCACTTGTCTGCCAATTCATAGACCTTGGCCGAGGGCCCGGCAGCGCTAACGGCGGACAAGTTGTCCTGTAAACCTTTGAGGATGGACGTTTCCAGCCTTGCGTCTGGTTTCTCGGCCATAAAGGCCAGAAAGGCGTCAAACTGGGCGGCTGGCTCGGCAATCTGCGTTATCTCCGTATACTTTGTGTAGTCTTGCCGGTACGCCTCATCGGCATCCTGTTGTAGGGGCAGTAACAAAAGCAACACCAAGGTTGCGTACATGGGCACCTCCAGAAATCTCTCCACAAGAATCTAGCCACATATTAAAACATGCAATGCGGCGGAAGTCCAACAGGGTAAAACAGAGTTTTTTCCCTCGCCGAAGCCTTCACGAACGGGCGTCAATCGATCCCGATGCGGTACGATGAATTGCTCACGTAACAATTAGACGTTTTCCGGGAGAAGAAGTTGAGCAGAAACCCCATTTATAGGGGAAGGCATGGCGGCGGCGAACCAGGGAAAAAGGTTCCGCCCAAACAGGCCTTGCGGGAATTCCAGGATCTGATCTGGCCGCGGAGAGGGTTGCTGGGAGGTGGCCTGGTCCTGGTCCTCATCAACCGGGTGGCGGGTTTGGTCCTGCCGGGATCCGTCAAGTATCTGATCGATGACATTGTCACGCCGGGCAACCTTGCCCTGTTGACGCCCCTGGTAGTCATCGTGGGGCTCGCGGTCCTCATACAGGCCACAACCTCGTTTGCACTGACCATGCTTCTCAGCATCTCGGCCCAACGCCTCATCACTGACATGCGGGTCAAGATACAGAGACACGTGGGCCGCTTGCCTATCCGGTACTTCGATCAGAACAAGACCGGCGCCCTGGTCACCCGGGTGATGTCCGACGTTGAAGGCGTCCGCAACCTGATCGGAACGGGGTTGGTGAATTTCCTCGGGGGCCTTCTGACGGCCGGCATGGCGTTCGTTCTGTTGATGCTGATCAACGTCCCTCTCACCCTGGTCAGCCTGGGTTTCATGATGGTCTTTGGGTTGATTCTGAAGAAAGCCTTCGGAACGATCCGGCCGGTGTTCCGGGAACGTGGAAAGATTCGCGCGGAAGTGACCGGCCGGCTGACCGAGTCGTTCGGTGGTATTCGAGTCGTTAAGGGCTTCCACGCCGAAGAACGGGAAGCTGCCACCTTCAGCCAGGACGCCCTCCGGTTATTCGAAAACGTCAAGAAGACGATGAAGGCAACCGCGATGGTCGGGTTTGCTTCAACGCTGTTGATGGGGATGGTCAGCATGGCGGTCATGATCGTCGGTGGCCGACAGATCATAGCCGGGAACATGAGTGTCGGGGACTTCTTTGCTTACACGCTGTACATGGGTTTCATGGTCGCCCCGTTCGTCCAGGTCGTCTCGATCGGCAGCCAGTTGACTGAGGCCGTCGCGGGGTTGGATCGAGTCCGCGAGGTTCTGGCGGAAGTTCCCGAGGACGTCGACGCCGATCGCGTGTGTCAACTGAACGAGATCAACGGCCATATCGTTTTCGACAACGTGAAATTCGAATATGATCCCGGCAAGCCGGTGCTCCACGGTATCAGCCTCGAGGCCAAACCCGGCGCCGTCACCGCCCTGGCGGGCTCGTCCGGTTCGGGAAAGAGCACTCTCATCACCCTTGTAGCGGCTTTCGCGAAACCGATCGAAGGTACTGTGTGGGTCGACGGCGTGGATCTGGCCACTGTCCACCTGGACTCGTTTCGCTCCCACCTGGGAGTTGTCCTTCAGGACAACTTCCTTTTCGACGGAACGATCCGCGACAACATCCTTTTTGGACGACCCGACGCATCAATGGAAGAAGTCGAAGAAGCTGCTCGTGTGGCCCGGGTAGACGAATTCGCCATCCAGATGTCGGACAAGTACGAAACGATCATCGGCGAACGGGGGGTCAAGCTCTCGGGAGGTCAGCGCCAGAGGGTCGCAATCGCGCGCGCGATCCTGGCAAACCCCCGGATATTGATACTCGACGAAGCCACCTCCAGCCTGGACTCGGAAAGTGAAGCCTACATTCAGGAAGGCCTGGCCGCCCTGATGAAGGGCCGGACAACTTTTGTCATCGCCCACCGCCTCAGCACGATCCGGCGCGCCGATCAGATCCTGGTCCTCGAAGACGGGTTGATTGCCGAACGCGGCACGCACGACGAACTGCTGGAAGGCCGGGGGCGCTATTTCGACCTCTATACACGACAGGCGGGCCTTGAAGCCAACCGCTTCATCAACCCGGGAGAAACGGAAACGGAAGTACCTGAAGAACAAACCAAACGCCCGGCTGGAGAAGCCGCGCCGCTGTCGATACTCAGTCCCCGCAGAGACTAGTCTGGGCTGCCTCGACCCGTACATTTCACAAGCCAGAAATTCTTTTTTAACACGAAGACACGAAGGACACGAAGAAACTGGGTCTTATGAACTCATATTGCATTGCCTTCGTGGCCTTCGTGGCCTTCGTGTCTTCGTGTTGAAAAAAATGTACGAGGAATCCGGTTGTAGATCTCAGGCGACACCGGCAAGGCAGGCTATCGCTGACACCGGACTCTCATCAGGGGGGATCTGCCGGTTCCGGCTTCTGTGCCATATATGAATCCATCGTTTGTATAGGCGATGGCTTCCTGTTGTCGCAGCTGAACCAGTTCGACTTCTCGATAGTCAATGCCCTCGACGAGATTTCTGTCCAGATTCAGAGCAGGGTCGGACACATCGATCTGGAATTCAAAAGCATTCTCATACGTCAGGACTAACATCCGGCGCCCGTCCGGTGAAATGTCCAGTGCGGTTACCAGGCGGTTAGGTAAGGTGTCGGAAAGTCGGCGGAAGTCGATCGGTGCGACCGGAACAACCGTTTCGACGCGCCCGCTGGGTTCCATCCAATACTCGGCTGCCAACCGGAACAATTCGGCATAGGGTTGGGAGGCAGCCGGAAAGAACTTCCGGGTCATTATGAACACGTCACCGCCCGGATGCACCGCCAGCGCCTCGACGTCCCTGGGACCGTCCGGATAGCGGAAGCGGATTCGGACAAGAGGTTCGATGAGCGCGGGAAACTGCTCGACCTCCTCGATGATGATCATCTCGACCGAATCACGGTCGGCGGCATTGTCGCCTGTATCCGCAATAAACAGGCAGGAATGATCTCCACACGGACCCAACGCAACGTCTTCCACATCCCGACCTTTTGCACCCGCAACCTGGACGGCCTGTACCAGCCTTCCGGAAAGGTCGGTAATGTACAACGTTGTTGCGGAATCATCGACATGATAGAGACGGTTCTCGAACTCGGATGAAGCCTCCAGTCCGCTCGCTTCATCGAGGATTCGCCGATCGAGTTCGCCGATTTCCTCTGCGGCTCCCCAGGCCGGACACCGCGTCGCCTCAGTCGTCTGCATCGCCTTCCCGGCGACAGGAAAAACGAACAGGAACATCCATGTGATCGTCAGGATTCTCACGGCAGGTTTTCGATAGTTATCGGGTCAATCTCGTCGGCCGCTACAAAACCGAAAACCCTTGAATAGAAATACAATTCGACTTCGAGCGCCCTCTGAATATTTGCAGCTTGCCGGAAACCGTGCTGCTCCCCGGGGAAGGTGATGTAAGCGAACGGCAGGCCTTTCTCTCTCAGCACCTCGGCCATCACCTCGGCCTGGGCGGGGGGGACGACCTTGTCTTCCAGGCCCTGGAGCAGGATAACGGGTGTGGACAATCGCTCCGCGTGCTCAATCGGGGAACGCTCGGCATAAACCGCCGACGCCTCCGGATAGGGACCGATCAAACCATCCAGGTATCGAGATTCGAATTTGTGCGTGTCGGTGGCAAGGCCCGACAAATCGGCGACTCCATAGTAGCTGGCACCCGCCGTAAACACATCGTGAAACACAAGGGCAGAGAGAGTGGTGTACCCGCTGGCACTCTTACCGCGAATGGCCATCCGTTCGGGATCCGCATCGCCCCTGCCTACCAGGTATGCGGCGGCGTTCAGACAATCGTCGGTATCCACGATGCCCCACTTCCCATCCAGCCGTTCCTTGTAGGCCCGCCCGTAGCCGGTACTGCCGCCATAGTTGACATCGACGACGCCGAAACCCCGGCTGGTCCAGAACTGGATGGACAGACTGAGACCGGACGATGTCGATGCGGTCGGCCCGCCGTGACTGGTCACGATCAACGGCGGCCGATGGTCCGACGGGTCATGATCCTTATTCGCAGGCGGATAGAAGAACGCGTACGCGGTTCGATCGCCGGACGTCGGGAACTCGATGTGAGCAGGTCGGGACAGGTAGCCGGGATCGATGTCCAGTTCAAGGCTTTGCTTCACCACCTCCAGCCGTCCCGATCCGACCTCCGCCATCACGACCTCGGGAGCGCGTGTGGGAGACGAACCGATCAAGGCCAGCCTGTCCCTGCCGTCAGTCACCAGCCACGTGATGGAGGTGTAGGGCAAATCCAGTTCCCGGACGTACCCACTTTCTGCATCGATGATGGCAACAAAATCGGATCCGTCCCGGGTGTGGAGGGCTGCTATGCCGTCACCGAGGGACCCGTAACGGGAAAGTCCGAAAACCCACTGGGGATAGCCGAATTCAGCCTCCATGGAGGTGATCGCCGTGGTGGTTCCGTCGCGCTCGACATACAGGTTCCACCACCCGGTCCGGTCCGAAACAAAATGGATCGCCCCGTCAGGGCCCCATTCCGGCTGGAAGATGGACTCCCTCGTCCCGCCGGCGACCAGGCGCGGATTCCGGACAGTTTCGGCGGCGGTGATGTCCCCCACCCACAGTTCGCAGCCGTCCCACGGCATTTGAGGATGGTCCCACGCCGTCCATAAGAGTCTGGCCCCGTCGGGAGAAAATCGTGGAGACGAGTAAAAGTCACGACCCGATACGATAATTTGCGGGGAACGTGAGCCGCCAGCCGCTATGAGAACAACGTCGTTGGTTGCTTCACACCCGTCGGTATGGGTTTCGCGAACCGAAACAATCGATGAGCCGGTCGGGCTCATTTGCCCATCTGCGTAGCGAAGTCCGGATGGGGTCAACGGTTCGGGCGTGATCGCCCGGGCTTCGGCACCCGGATCCAGACGATGGATTCTCTGACTCTGGAAATCGGAAAAGAAAAGTGTTTCGCCGTCGACAAGATATGCCCCGCCGCCGTACTCGTGCACCCGGGTTCGAACGTTGAACTGCCCGGGAACCGCATCAGCAACGGACCCATCCCTGGACCGACGGACGATCGCCACTCGCCCCCGCTCCAGAGGCCTCCCCTCCAGCCAGTACAGGGTGTCTCCTGAAAACCGAACCTCCGACAGGCCGATCTGGTTGGCCGTTATCAACGATGCCGTAATGGGAGATTTCCAGGATCCGTATGGAGCTTTGATCGGACTCATCCTTAACGTTTTATCACAACTCTATCTGGCACCTTGCTTCAGGGATAGAGACTTGGGAGACGCTCGGCGCGAAAGACGGCCCAGCCATCGGGGGACTCATCGTCGATGACGACCTCGAACACTTTTTCGGCGGGCGTCGTGTGTGTCACTTCGACGATACGAGCCCAGTGGTGACCGTCCTCGTCGGTCACCTTGCCGCCGTCGGCGACCAGGACGTTGTGTGTCTCGGGAAGCCAATCGGCGTCGCTAAGGAACGTCGAGAAGAAGTGCTCGTCTCCGGGGCCGCCATAGGACCACACCTGTTCAATCTCCATCCTCTCCTCGTCGACCCGGTATTCGACCGCTCGACTGAAAGATTCCGAAGGAGGCATCCGGGGTTCGAAAGGCCAGGCCCGGTTGTTGCCGTTGTCGAACATCAAAATTGTTCCCTCGGGCGTGATCATGGGGGCGTGCTGATGGTACTGCCACGTGAAGTCCCCAACCGGTGTGAGAAGGTGATCCTGCCATTCCGGGCCCCATCCAGCGTGATCACCCAGAATCCAGACCAACTCCCCGGTCTCGAGGTCGATCTTGACGACGGAATCCTGTGCCCGCGAGGACGCCAGGGCGTAACGGCCGGTCGAATCGCTGACGACGGCGTTCGTGTGTGCCCAGGCACGCAGCGGATGCTCAAGAGTTTCGGTGTAGACGGGCATCCAGAACCCGGCGCCCAACGAATCGTAACCAACCCGATACGGGTCCAGCACGTCCAGCAGTTTCACTTCGCGGACGATGTCCCCGGCACGTGTGAACTCGACCAGGACGTCGCCCAGCACGTTTGCCGGGGCCAACGGTGCGGCCGGGTCCGTCGCACTCGTCGGATATCGCTCGAACTTCCGCACCTCCGAACTGATCGTGAGGATGTTGCCAGATGCGGTTTCTGAGGCCTCGTGGTGGAAGGTCTCCGTGTCCACGCGTATGCTTCCCTCCCCCAGACCTTCTTCCCGGGCCCGATCGGTATGCCATTCCGCCATGACGTTACCGAGCATGTCGATCTCATAGAGATGACCGGCACGCCCCGACATATAAAGGATATTACCGTTCTCGAGCCGCCGGGCATCGCCGACGTTGCTGCCGGTCTTGTAGTACCAGACGACCTCACCGGCGGAGTCGAGGGCCACGAGAAGCCCATAGTCGTTGTCGGTGCCGGACGCGGGCCAGTGGATGACATCAAACATCGTCACTCCTGCTTCCATCCGGTCCGGCTCGCTGATCAACACTTCAATCGAGGGGAAATCATCGGGAAGGGGATCTGTAGTCAACGTCAGCGGCTGGGTGGAGGCCGTCAACCCGCTCTCGTCCCGCACCACAAGGCGAACCTGATGCTGGCGACCGGGCCGCATCCCAAGAATCGGAACCGCGTGATCCGTCGAGTACGCCAGACCAGTCTCCACCCGCCAACTTCGCGCTCCATCGTCAAACTCCACTTCAACAGTCGTAGGGCGGTCCGTCGAGATGGAAATCTGGGATGCCAGCGGAACCCTGGGGTTGGGAGTCATGGTCAGTTCGATCCCGCGTATCAGGGGGGGCGAACTTCCACAGGAGGTTAGAAGGAATGGGATACCCAGGAAAACCGCAAACCATACAAGTCGCCGTCTCATCGCAAGTCCTTGCTTGACTGGTCCGGGTCCGGGGGGGATTCGGAAAGATCCCCCCCGGACTGGATCTAAAGGGTTGGGTGCTTCAGATGGTGGTCCGTAGCACTCTGGAACGCATGCGCTAACTGCAGAATCTCTCCTTCGCCGAAGAGCTTGCCGGTGAACCTCAGGCTCGTCGGGCTACCCTCGGAATTGAACCCATGCGGAATACTTATCTCGGGATGACCGGTCAGGTTGGTCAAGCCGAGGTTACTCCCGACAAACAGGTCCAGGTCTCCAAATGCCTCGTTGAGTTCGTCAATGAGACGGCTCCGCACTCGGTTCGCCTGGATATATTCCACTGCCGGCACGAAACGCTGACGGCGGAAAGTGTCCGGCCAACTGCTGTCTTCAGGAACCATCATGTTGTCACGAACGCTACGGGTCAGGTCGTCGAATGCCGCAGCGGATTCAGTGGACAGAATAAAACCGATCGATCGACTTGGCAGGTCGGGAAGCTCGATCGGCTTCAAATCCACACCCATGGACATCAGCAGGTTCAGCGCAGCATCGTCGAGCTGCTTAGTCTCCCTCTGGCGCGCGACACGCTCCGGGTTCTCGGGATCGTCTTCGATTTCGCTAAAATACTGGTTCTTCAGATAGCCGACCCGGAGCCGGCGGACATCCGCGTTCGCATCGAAGTTGAAGGGAACATCGATGATGCTGTTGTCTTTACCGTCCGGACCATAAATCGCGTCGAATACCAGAGCACAGTCCTCACTGGACCGGCACATCGGGCCTATCTTGTCCATGCTCCAGCTCAAGGCCATGGCACCGTAGCGGCTCACACGGCCATAGGTCGGACGCAGCCCCGTAACACCGTTTCGGCTCGATGGCGACATGATCGAACCCTGGGTCTCGGTGCCGATCGAAAACCCGACCAGACCGGCTGCGGTTGCCGAACCCGGACCAGCGGACGAGCCACTGGATCCCTGCTCCGTGTTCCACGGATTTCGAGTACGGCCACCGAACCAGCGATCCCCCTGTGCCAGCGCGCCCATCGTCAGCTTGGCCACCAGAACCGCACCGGCTTCGGAAAGCTGCGTGAAGACCGATGCGTCAACATCGATCACCTGGTCTTTGTAAGGGGTGGCACCCCAGGTGGTTCGATAGCCCTTGACGGCCAGAAGGTCCTTCGCTCCCCAGGGAATCCCGTGAAGGGGACCGCGATACATGCCCGCGGCGATCTCTTCATCCGCTTTCGCCGCCTGCTTCAAAGCCAATTCCTCAGTCAACGTCACGACACAGAGGAGAGTCGGGTCGTGCTGCTTCAAACGAGAGAGATAGAGTTTCGTGAGTTCGGTAGAACTGACCTGACGCGTCTCGATCAGCTTCGACAGGTGGGTCACTGGTAAGAAGGCCAGTTCCTCATCGTTTGTCGGCATGGACACATCGACTTCGCTTCTGCCGAACGGACGGCTGCCGGTCGGCAACTTCATCCAGGCCGGAACAGGGTTGAACACGAGTGCCGGAGGGACGTCGTTGCCGAGTTCCATTCCGCGGATTTCCTCGTACTGGCCGATCGGATTCCGCCGTCCGTTAAACCCCTCGGCGATCGTCGACAACTCTTCAGTCGTAAACGTCAATCCCGAGAGCTTCCCGGCAGCCTCTATCATCTCCGGCGTGATCGTTTCTGCATCCTGCGCAACGGCTGTCAGGGCTCCTGGAATCAAACTCGAACCCAGCCCGATTGCAGAAAAATATCCCACGAAACGCCTTCGGTTCATCACTAGCTTCTTTTCTTTCTTCTCAGACATCGTCCACCTTTCGTTTGTTTGGTTCTTAAACTTCGCATGTAGGTGCGGTCTATGACCGCATTATTCATGCGGTCATAGACCGCACCTACAGCAGTCGCTTGCTACTGGTTCCGTCCGTTGCTTGAGACCGACCCCGACCCTCCGAGGAGATGGCGGTTGAACCATTCGGTCATGCGGCGGTAGCTATCACGCCTGCTCGGGACCTCGTCCCACCCGTGACCCTCGACTGGATAGACCATCATATCGAAATCTTTCTTCATCTCCATCAGGATCTGTGACAACCGGAACGAATCCTGGATCTGCACGTTGTTGTCGACCAGGCCATGCTGGATCTGCAGGTGGTCGCTCAGGCCCTCGGCATAGTAAATCGGACTGGAACGACGATATGCCTCGTCGTCCGACTGTGGTGTGCCGTTCAGTATGCGGCTTGTGTATCCCTGGTTGTAATGCGCCCAATCGGTCACCGGATACAGGGCGACGCCGGCCTTATATTTTCCTGGATGCCGAAACAGGGACATGATCGTAAAGAAGCCGCCGCAGGAGCCGCCATACAGTCCGATGCTGCCCCGATCCACTCCATACCACGGGTCGGTATCCGGATTCTGGCCGGAGGCCGGATCCGGACGCCAACGGAAGTAAACGGTCTCGCTGTCGGGAGACCATGTCACGGCACGGGGTGAGAGGCCCAACCACCGCGAATCGTAAGAGAGGTGATCCAGCGTCAGCTTGAAGTCGGTGTCGACGTCGGCCTTTGTAAGCTCGGATTGACTGACAAGTTGACCTGACGCCACCTGGGGCAAAACCAGCACAAACCCAAGAAGGATGACGGAAAGCTTCACCGTTTTCATGACACGCTCCATGAAAAAGAGACACGAAGGATGCGGAATCGAATTGAATGAGGTAACTAACGGAGTGTAGGACGGGCCAGCAAGGGATTCAAAGGGAAATCCGGGCCTCTACTCCCGACGCAGCGCGACGACGGGGTCGACCTTGAATGCGTTTCGGGCCGGGAGAGGCCATCACTTCAGTATTTCCAATAAGAGGCGGGAATCCGGTTCACGCGGATATTCCAGACCGAGGATCCTCGCCAGGGTGGGCGCAATGTCTTCCGGTCCACACGGCTCGGAATACCACCCGGGGTTGATTCCATCCCCCATGAACACGATAGGAACGTGGCGGTCGTAGTCGTAGGGGCTACCGTGCGTGGTCCCGGCACCAAAGTAAATGTTTTCTTTGTAGCGAACAATCAGGTCGGCGCTGCGGGTCGATTCGAACGAGTTACGGAAAAGATCGATGTAGGGATCGGTCGACGGTAGGTTACTGACCATTTGTTCCCGGGAGTAGACGGCCGCAACCAGGCCTGTCGATTTGAGCGCTTCGGTGATCGTTCCCGCAACGACCCCAAATTCCAGCCCGCTGTTTTGAATCAGTTTCCGATTCAGATAGAACCCGCGGGAGGTGTTATAGCTGACGAGGCCTTCCACACCCGGATACTTATCGGCAAGAGCGCCTCGGAACGAGGGGCCGATCGTTTCCGGACCGATCACGCGACGGGCATCGACGCCGCGCGCTTTGAGAGTTTCCGCAAGGTGCGAGACTCCGTGATCCGCTGTCAGCACGACCAGAGTTCGATCCATGCCGGTGCGAGCCTCGATATCATCAAACAGTGCTCCGAGGATCCGATCGAGGCGCAACAGCTGGTCGAGCAACTCCTGGCTGTCGGGGCCGAACCGGTGCCCAACAAGATCGGTTCCTGAAAACCCGATCGCCAGGACGTCGCTGAACTCATCTTCGCCGATGTCGTGCGCTCTGATGGCTTCCAGAGCGACGGACAATATCATCTCGTCGGCAAACGGAGATCGCCTGACATAGGCGTAATAAGCGGGCTCGGGAGGGCTTCCCGGGAACCTATGCGGGAATACGGTATCATCGGCGGTGTCCTCGCCGACGACGGCGTCCTCGCCGGCGTATTCCTCATACACCGATTCGTCGTCCACCATTCGAGTCCACGCGGTCCCCACGTAGGAGTCTGCCATCCGGTTCGCATTCCAGCGGATGAGCCATCCGGGAGCCTCGTCCATATAGTAAGTGCTCGTGACAAAGTTTCCCGCGGCTGCCTCAAACCAGTACGCGGCATCTCCCAGACGGCCGGCCATCAGGATCGCCGAACGATCCTTTGTCGACACACCCACAACCTTCGATCGAGGACTGTTCCACTTCAGGGCATCGCCAATCGTAAACCCATCAAAGTTGACTGGAGACGCACTCCGGCCGGGCCCGCCCAACGGGCGCTGGAAGGGATCGTCGACGACGTTCACGAGCTTGCCCAGCAGTCGATCCCACCAAGCATTGGCCACGATTCCCGAACTGCTCGGATGGCGTCCCGATATCAGAGTGGAGTGCCCCGGACCGGTTTCGGTGCTCGCATGGCGATACTTCGCATCGGTCATGATGGCGCCGCGATCCAGAAGAGTTCTGAGCCCCCCTGTGAAGAGATCATCGAACCGGGTCAGGTAGTCGAAGCGCATCTGGTCGATCGAGAGAACCAGTATCAGCCTCGGGTTCTCCCCCTCCTGTTCGGCGGATACGCCGGACACGGGTGTCGCCACCAGGAACAACCCGAACAAGGCTCGCAGCGCACTCTTCATGCTTCCCTCACAGATTTGAGCTGGACGTTACCACGAGGGGTGATGCCGGTCCATGCTTTTCATCTCACGAGGTCCGGCCGCCTGAGATCCTCCAACCGTTAATATTTCCGGAACTTTGCCGTCCTATAACCGTATCCATGTAGCGACGCCGGGGTACGCTCACCCTGGGCCAGGTAGATTCTCCGGAGGAAGCCGATGGTCAGTGTTCTTCAAGATTTTCGTTACGCCGCTCGCATCCTTATTAAGAACCCTGTTTTTACAGCGATCGCCGTCCTGACACTGGCGGTGGGAATCGGCGCGACAACCGTTCAGTTCAGCGTCGTCGACGCGTTCATTCTGATGCCGTTTCCGTTCGAAGACCCCGGAAGACTGGTTCACGTCTGGGCAACGGACCGGGAACGCGACTTCTCGGAATTGCGGGTATCCGAACCCAACTTTGTCGACATCCGGAGCCAGAGCGACACGTTCGAAGACATGGCCGCCTATTACTACGGATCGGTCAGCCTCCTGAGCGGCGGCCAACCGGCCCAGGTCGGGATCGGCTACCTCACGGCCAATATGTTTGAGGTTCTGGGGGTCGAGTCGGACATCGGCCGGACGTTTGTGCCCGAGGACGGACAGGAAGGCTCCACCCCGGTCGTGGTGCTCAGCCACCCCTACTGGGAAAGTCAATATGCTGGCCGGAATGATGTCATCGGCGAAGTCGCGACGCTGAACGGCAAGCCCTATACGGTAATCGGCGTCATGCCTCCGACCTTCGAGTTTCCATTGAAAGACACCCGGATGTGGACCCAACTGGCTCTCGACCCGGAGGGGGCCGACCGATCGGCCTATGGCAACCTGATGGTCGTCGGCAGACTGGCGTCCGGGATCGACGCCACCGAAGCCCAGGGCGAGTTGGACGTGATCACAGAACGGCTCGAGGACCGATATCCGGTCGCCAACAAGGCGCGCGGAGCCAGAATCGTTCCTCTCCGCAACGCAATGATCTTCTTCTACGACATGCTCCAGTTGAGTTTTGTGGCCGCTTCGCTCGCCAGCCTTTTCGTCCTCCTTATCGTGTGCGCCAATGTCGGCAACCTCCTGATGGCGAAGGCGACAGGCCGGACTACGGAAGTGGCCATACGCCTGGCACTGGGTGCTGGACGCGGCCGCATCATTCGCCAACTCTTGAGCGAGTCCATACTGCTGGCCCTGATCGGAGGCACGATCGGCGCGGTGATGGCGGTGTGGCTTGCCCGAATCGCCGAATCGACTATCCCGGCCGATCTGTACCGGCCCGGTGCGATTGGGGTAGGTGTCGACGCTCTATGGTTCACACTGGGTGTCTCGCTGCTCGCCTCGCTCGTTAGCGGTCTCGCTCCGGCGATCCAGTTTACGAAACCCGACATCGCGGATTCCCTGAAGCGGGGTGAAACAGCCTCTCGTGGCGGCACGCGTGGGAGTCGTCTGCGAAAGATTCTCGTCGTATCGGAAGTGGCGATGGCAACTGTCCTTCTGTTCGGAGCAACCTTGATGTTCCAGACCTTCATGGCGATTCAGGAGATCGACCTGGGTTTCAATCCCGAGAACGTATTCACTGCGTCGATCTCGACTCCGGCTGCCGACTATCCGGACGGCGAAGCGGTCAACCGGTTCCACGAAACCCTTATGGACAGGATCGAAGGACTGGCCGGCGTCGATGCCGTCGGTGCCATCAACCCGTTGCCGTTGAATTTCGAAAGCTACAGCCAGGACTACCGGATCGAGGCGGCAGACACGGGCCGCTTGATGGCGGGCGCGTTCTGGGCAACTCCGGGCTATTTCGATGCAGCCGGAATGCCAGTGGTCAGAGGTCGGAGTTTCACCAATCAGGATCGCAGCGGAGCACCAAAGGTGGTGATCGTGAACCGTCAGATGGCCGAACAGCACTTTCCCGATCAGGACTCCATCGGTCAGACCATCTACTTGAATGAAGGAAAAGACACCTTCCGCCCGGCAACAATCGTGGGTCTGGTCGAGAACTCGAAGAGCTTCCTTCTGAACGAAGACACCTCGGCCCAAATCTACATGCCGCAACTTCAAGACCCCAGTCGGCGGCGATTCCTCATTATCCGAACTTCGGGTGATCCACTCGGCATCACATCCGCCGTTCGTAGCGAGATAGCGAGGGTCGATCCTCTGATGCCGCTGACCACAATTCGAAGCATGGACCAGGTGGTTGCCGAATCGATGCAGCTGTGGAGCGGACCCGCGGCGGCGTTCGGAGGCCTGGGGATTGCAGCCCTGCTCCTCTCGATGATGGGAATCTACGGTGTAATCTCGTTCTTCGTCGGCCAGCGTCAACGGGAAATTGGAATCCACCTGGCACTGGGGGCCGCCAGGCGCGACATCCTGAAGATCGTCGTGGGAGAAGGAGTCCTCCTGACCGGCATGGGAGTCGGCCTGGGCCTCGCTGGTGCGATCGCACTGGGTCGCCTCATACAGTCGCTGCTGTATGGGACGTCTTCACTCGACCCTAGAGTCCTGGCGGCAACAACCCTCTTACTGATCACCGCGGCCCTACTGGCCTGCTACCTGCCGGCCAGACGAGCGGCACGGGTTGACCCGATGGTTGCGCTGCGGCATGAATAACGGCGGGAACTGACCGAACAGCCGGAATTTCAACACGAAGACACGAAGAACACGAAGATGAAAGAAATAAGGACTTCGTGTGTCTTCGTGACCTTCGTGTCTTCGTGTTGAAAAAAATGTTTCGGGTCGGGAACCGTCAGATCAGGAACGGCAGCTCAATCATCAGTTCATCCTGGTCTGCAAAAGGCGCGCCGCAATGCGGGCAGAACTGGAATGGATACCGCGATGGTTGCTCGTATTCCCCACCACACTCACCGCACTGAATCTCGTCGGCAGTGCCCCACTGGTGCTCGATGATACGGCGTGCCTCGTCCGGCCTCGGCTCCCAACCGTTGATGGACAGGCAGCACCATGGGCAGAACTCGTAGGATTCATAATCTCCGGAAGGGGGAGGTGGCATTGGCCGCAAAAGTCGGTGTCGTCCTCGCTGCGGTCGATGTAACCCATCATTTCGACTCGCAACTGATACAGTGCGCGCCGAACCCTGGACGGTGCCGCCTTCATAACAAGAATTCTCCTGGCAGGGATTGTAGTTCTCGATTCCGGAAATATCAATCTTGAGATTACACGTTTCCACCCCCGCCAAAACCACGACCGCAGGGACCTCGAAGCCTGTGCGATAATGAGCGGTTCATGCCGAAGGAAAGCAACGAATTCAGCTCTTTTGTCGACGACTATTTCGAGGCTCTTTTTGACTGGTATCCGGCGGAAGCAACCGCGGCCGGAATCCATGATTATGATTCCCGGTTCCCGGATTGGTCTGCCCAGGGGCATCGTCGCCGTATCGACACACTGAAGGCACTCCAGAGGAAGTTAGGCTCGTTTAAAAAACCTGACCTTTCCGACGCCGAAAGAATCGACGCCGAAATTCTGGATGGGCGGATCCGGGCCGAACTCCTCGACCTCGAAGTTCTCGAGAACTGGAAAAAGAACCCCATCAATTACGTCTGGCTCCTGGGCGAATCTATCGACGGCCTGATCAAACGAAATTTCGCACCCGCGCCCGAAAGATTGCGCTCGGTCACGTCGCGACTCGAAGGTGTCGAACCGATGCTGGAGGCCTTGCGGAAAAACGTCGAGAACCCGCCGCGGGAGTTCACGGACCTTGCGATCCGTATTACTTCAGGCTCGATCAAGTTCTTCGCAGAAACGATCGCGGAATGGGCCCAGACGGCGGCTGAAGGCGACGAAGCCTTGCTGGAGCAATTCCGGAGCGTTCATCTCGGGGCCACCTCTGCTGTACGCGCCGCGGCTTCGTGGCTCGAAGACGATTTACTTCCCCGCTCGAAGGGAGACTATGCAATCGGTAGGGATGCTTTCGAGGCCAGGCTGCGTCACGAGGAGATGGTTGAAGAGCCACTCGAAGAAATTCTGGCTATCGGAGAGGCAAACCTGGCCCGCGACTCTCGCGATTTCATCGAAACTGCACGACGAATCGATCCCGACCGGAGTCCGGCCGAGGTTATGGGGTTGCTCTCGGAGGATCATCCGACTGAGGAAAGCCTGCTCCCCAGCGCCAGAGAAACGGTCCAGGGAATCGTCCGGTTCCTCAAGGACCGAAACATCGTGAACATCCCATCGGATGTCGGGCCCACGATTGTGGAAACCCCTCCCTATTTCCGCTTTGGTGCTTTCGCCGCGATGGACACACCGGGTGCTTACGAGCGCCGGGCGCGCGAAGCCTATTACTACGTGACACCGCCCGAAGACGACTGGGATGAGGGCCACAAGCAGGAACACCTGCGGATGTTTAACCCGACGGTCATGGACGTGATCACAATCCACGAAGCTTATCCCGGTCACTACATTCAGTTCCTGTACGCAGACCAGTTTCCAACGAAGACACGGAAGCTGGTCTGGTGTGGTTCGAACGTCGAAGGATGGGCGCATTACGCCGAGCAGATGATGGTCGAGGAAGGCTATCGGGAAGGCGACGAGAAAATTCGCCTCGCGCAACTCCAGGAGGCATTGCTTCGCGATTGCCGCTACGTGGTCGGAATCAAGATGCACACCGAGGGAATGTCGGTGGAAGAAGGAGCGCGGTTTTTCGTCGAAAAAGGCTTCCAGGAAACGGCCAATGCGTACGAAGAAGCGCGCCGAGGCGCATTCGATGCCACCTACCTGATCTACACGCTCGGGAAGTTGCAGCTGTACAAACTTCGTGAAGACTATAAGAAGTCCAGAGGGGCCTCCTACTCCCTGTCGAAGTTCCACGACGACTTCGTGCGACAGGGTGGCATCCCGATAAGGCTGATTCGACGTCTTCTGCTGGAAGACGACGATGGAGCCACGCTGCACGAACCTGGTTTCTATCATTCTGGGTAAGGTTCCGCTGTATGGACTCCTGACAATGGTGAGAGCAATCGAGACCCCTCTGTCCGCGAAATAACCGCCCAAATAAAATCGCAAGCAGTTTGCAAGGCGGGGTGACGATTTTGCGTCTTGTTATAGTGACGCAGTGTTTGGAACGGACTCTCCCTGTCCGGAAACGACGCGGCGCCGAAGAGGGGAAATTATGCCTAAACTGTTCATTGGAAACGTCCCATACTCGGTCTCGGACGAGGATCTTGCGGAATGGGTCGAATCGCGCGGATTCCCGCTGGAATCGGTCCACATCCTGACTTATCGGGACACGGGCCGGTCCAGGGGATTCGGATTCGCCCAACTCCAGGACGAGTCGCAGATGGCCAACGCGATCGACTCGCTGCACTTACAGGAAATGGGAGGTCGCGCTCTGCAGGTCAACGAGGCCAAACCTCAGCCCAACAAGGAGGCTCGATCAGCGGGTACTCACTAGTAAATATCTCACGGCCCTAACCACTTTATTGCGATCGCTTCCGCTTCACCCGATTCTGTCAGCCGTAACAACGCGATCCCGATCCGCTGACGAGCGGGTAAGTCGGTCCGGACAGCGAACCCATACCCCAGGGGTCGATAAGAAGCTTCCGAAAGTTGAAGATCCAGGGTGGGATTCTGCGCGAGCATGTAGCGGAGAATCGGACGATCGAAGACCAGAGCCTCGGTTCTTTCCGCCTGAAGATCGCTGAGGGCAGACTCGATGTCCGCAGCAGGGACCAGACGGGCGCCGGCGGCAGTGGCGAACTCCGCAGAGGTCGTCCCGGCCACCGTCCCCACTCGCCTTCCGGAAAGCCCTGCTGCAGTCGAGATCGCTCCGGTGTTGATTTGAGAAAGCGTCAGGGCTGTCGCGACGAACGCCGTTAGAGAGGAAGCCACGACGACCGACAGGATCATCCAGGTTCCGGCCACCACGCGACCGGCCAGGGATTTCGGAACCACATCCCCGTAACCCACCGTCGTCAGGGTTACCAGGGCCGCCCAGATGCCGTTGCCGATCCCTTTCATCGGCCGCACCGGAAAGTGTTCGGAGTTGGCCCTGCGTTCGGCAAGCCATAGTAAGACCCCGACGAGCAGAAGTATCCCGAGCAGGACGGAGACACCAGAGATCAAGGCCGGCATCAGAAACGTCGTCAGGCCGTCGAGAAGACTCCGGGAAGGCGGTGCGAGAATCGCCAGGCTCGCACTAAAGTAAGGCTGGGTGAATTCGACACGTTCTGAACGCTCGGCCGTAATACTGATCGGTCCCACGATAACGTCGGCACGCCCATCGGCGACCATGTCGAGCGCGTCGGAAACGCCATCGGCCGGAACGAATTCGTATTCGATGCCGAGATCCCGAGCTACGGCAGACCAGACGTCGATGCTCAAACCGGAGGGGTCGGCTGCCTCGTTCGGGATTATGAACGGTTCGCTTCCGGCCACGGCCACCCGAAGCGGCACCCCGGAGTCACCCTGTGGCCGGGGCGCACCCTGGAGGCCAGATGACCAGGACAGAACAAGGGCCAACAGCCCGATCGCTGCACGAATAACCGGATGGCTATTTAATTGCATGTTGCGAATGGGGTAAATCTATCATGATTCGTGCCCTCTCGGCCCAATCGACCTGTTGCGAAGTTGCCGAGACGTCAGGATATCAGCCCAAAGGTCACAACCTTCTTGAATCCCCGCAGTCTAACGGCAAGCAGATCACACTTGGCCGGAAATGGGCACCCTGACCATCCGGTTTTATTGGAGTTCGGTTTCCTGTATTCTGTAGTGTAGCCGCGGCAAGGGCCAGAGCCGCTGGGCTGGCATCTGAGCATTTCACATTCAGGCAGGCATATTGCGATGACCCGTTGGATTTCCACGTTCACACTGCTTCTGGTGGTTCCGGTCCTTGCCTTCGCTCACCAAGGACCGGATTCCACAAAACAGACTACCACCCAGTCCGAGAGCGACGCGATGCAGACCACAGAGAGTGGCGGTGCAGTCGATGCTCTTGCCGAGGCGGGTCGTATGTTGCTCGAGGAGGGGGTCCCTGGCTTGCGGACACTCCTCGAAGAAGCCGGCGTTCCACCCCTAACGTTCGATCAGGAAACACAGGTACAGTCCGTTTATGAAGCCCACGATCGCGAACGGCGGCGCCTGATCGCCGAAGGCGGTGAAACGGTCGATGCGCTGAAGGACGCCGCCATGGTCGAACTGCAGGAACAGTTGTTGCTGGCCGCGGTAAAGTTTCTTAATCCC
Organism: uncultured Solibacteraceae bacterium; assembly: GCA_964584435.1. Taxonomy (GTDB): domain Bacteria; phylum Acidobacteriota; class Terriglobia; order 20CM-2-55-15; family 20CM-2-55-15; genus CAZOZZ01. The sequence goes on from CAZOZZ010000036.1 coordinate 23,023, forward strand.
GCGCAACGAAATGCACTGACTAACACGATCGGTTCGGGGCTGAATACCGACCTGCCCGAAGACGAAGCTGAGCTTCGGGAGTACCTGGGAGACTTGCGGAGTCCCGGCGGAGGAGGCGGTATCACCATCGATGGATTCCGCGGCGGCCGGATGCCGGATCGCCAAGAGATTCAGGAGATCCGAATAAACGAAAACTCTTTCACGGCGGAGCAGAGCCGTCAGGGAAGAGGCCAGACCCAGATCATTACACGCGGCGGTACCGCTCCGTTCAGGGGTGATGTCAATTTCAGTTTCGCAGACGAATTGCTCGATGCTCGAAACGCGTTCGCATCGTTTCGTCCACCCTACCAGCGGCGGAATTTCAGCACGAACTTGAGCGGAACCGTGATCCCGAACCGCCTGACCACAACGTTCAGATTCTGGAACAACAACAACGAACAGGGCGACACGATTCGGGCGATCACGCCTGCGGGCCTCATTTCGGATGCTATCACCCGTCCGTTCATCAACCGGGGTTTTGAGACTGGCGCAAGGGCGCAGATCAACGAGAATAACCAGCTGAGTATGAGTTTCATGTATGGCACGAACAGCGGCAATAATCTCGGCGTCGGAGGATTCGGACTGCTGGAACAAGCGTCGGACAACACCGGGAGCCACTACAATTTCCAGATCAAGGAGACATCCGTCGTTTCGCGTTCCCTCAACAACGAGGCGCGCTTTCAAGTCAACGGAAATTCCGGCGAGTCTGTTCCCGTCAATATCGGACCGTCGATTACCGTCCTCGATGCGTTTCGTGGCGGCGGTTCGAGCAACAGCAGCGAAGACCAGAACAGTAACTATACTTTCGGCGATCTGCTGATGTACACGGGCCGCAACCTCTCTCTGAAGATGGGATTTGACGGAGGATACAATCGGAGCAACTCCGTCGCACGACGAAACTTCAACGGAAGCTTCACTTTTTCCACCCTGGATGATTTCCTGGCCGGCCAGCCCATCCTGTACACGGTGAACCAGGGTGACCCGATCCTCGACGTCAACCAGTTCCAAACCGGGACATTTGTCCAGAGCGATTTCAGGGTCACCAACCGTCTCGCCCTCGGGTTCGGCGTCCGCTACGAAACCCAGACGAACCTCGGTGACTACAATAACCTCGATCCCAGGCTCGGTTTCGCATATTCGATCGGCGGATCGACGGTCATTCGCGGCGGCAGCGGTATCTTTCACGAGCGCTTGAACATGTTTACGGTCGCGCAGTTGATCCGTCTGGACGGGAAGCACCAGCAGTCTCTGACGATCCGGAACCCGTCGTATCCGGATCCCTTCGCCAGCGACAGCGGAGAAGCGACCGTCAGCGTCCCATCGAACATTTACTTGCGCGCCGAGGACGTGACGGCCCCCTACACCTGGAATTCCGAGATCTCCATCGAGACGACTTTCCTGGAAGGTCTTGTCCTGACGGGCGCATACAAGTTCATTCGCGGCGTCCACCAGTTCCGCGGCAGAAACCTCAATGCCCCCTTCGATTCGAGCGCATCGGTCGTCCGCTCCTGTCTGCCACGGACATCGGACGAAACTGACGAGGAAAGGGAGGCCAGGTGCGTCCGGCCGGATCCGTTGCGGGGCAACATCACTCAACTGGAATCGACCGGGACCTCCCGCAGCCACAACCTGAGGATCGGATTCCGGCAGCGGTTCAGCTCCGTCAACATCAATGGAAACTACAACCTGGATTCCAACTATTCGGATGCGACCGGCCCGTTCGGCCGTCCGGCCGACAACTACGACCTTGCATCGGAATGGGGTCGCATCGGCTCAACGCATCGGTTTAACACATCGGTAAACTTCCGGCTTCCCTGGAACATCAACGCAAACACCCGCTTCAACTGGAACACCGGCCGGCCTTACAGCCTGAGAACCGGAAGAGACGACAACGACGACACGAACACGAATGACCGACCAACGGGAGTGCCGCGAAACTCGCTGACAGGCCCGGGGTACTTCGAGGTCGGCCTCAACCTGTCCAAGTCGATACAGCTTCGTTCTGACAGCGTGGAACAGAGCGGCCCTGCAGCCAGTGGCGGCTATTACGGCGCGCGCCGCGGCATCCGCATGACGATCACGGCCAACGCCAACAACCTGCTTAACAAGGTCAACTTCCAGAGCTTCAGCGGCGTGATGACCTCCCCGTTCTTCGGCCAGGCAACCCGAGCCCGTAACGCCCGAAGCATCAATCTGACCGCCCGGTTCGACTTTTAGTCTTCTTTGCTCAAAGAAATCGCATTCTTCCTCCGGCACGGTCCCGGCATCGGTCGGAAGCAGGCGGCGATGGGGTCCCGACCCCGACCGACGATGCGGTATACTTACTTGTCGCGAAAGTGGCGGAATTGGCAGACGCGCTGGATTTAGGATCCAGTGGGGCAACCCATGAGGGTTCGAGTCCCTCCTTTCGCATTACGGACCCGGACGGGTGGTAGTGGACAGCATACCTACATCGAGATTTTCTGAATTCTCAATCAACGTTAAGAATAAGGACCGACGGTCGGAGACCGTCGCTACAGTTAGCCAATGAAAGCAGAACTGACCGACATCACCGCTGTAAGAAAGAGCCTCGACATTGAAGTTTCACAGGAAGTCGTTGACGGCGAAGTGACATCCATTGCAAAGGAATTCAAACGCCAGGCCAAAGTGCCCGGATTCCGGCCGGGCAAGGCGCCGCTTGGAGTCGTAAAGAACCGGTACCGGGACGAGATCCGGACCGAGGTGTTGGAGAAGCTCCTGCCGAAATACTTCTCCGAAGCCGCAAAGGAACAGGATCTGGACGTCGTCCATTCGCCCGGTTTTGAAAACGTCGAGTATTCGGCCGGCGAGCCGCTTCGCTTCAAGGCCGTTTTCGAAGTTTACCCACGACTGGACATCACGAACCACTCCGGGATCCCTGTCGAGGAAATCTCGACGGAAGTCGTTGACTCCGACGTCGATCAGGCGCTCGAGCGAATCGTCGAAGAACACTCCGAAATGACCCCTGTCGATGAAGACCGTGAGGTTGGGGAGGGGGACTTCGTGGAGATCTCCTTCAATGGCGATGTCGAGGGAGATGAAGAGGCGGGCCTGTCGGCGGAAAAGGTGCTGTGTGAAATCGGTGGAGCGACAACACTCAAAGAGTTCACCGAGAACCTTACCGGCACCCGTGCGGGTGAGGAGAAGACTTTCCCTATAACCTACAAGGACGATCATCCGGATGAGAAACTGGCCGGAAAGCACGTCGTGTACACGGTCCAGGTGGAGTCCATCAAGGAAAAGGTGAGCCCGAAGCTCGACGACGAGTTCGCCCAGAGCCTGGGGGACTTTGAAACGCTGGACGGTTTCAAGAAGAGCATTCGCGAAAACCTGGAGGCCCATAAGCGCCAGAACGCCACCGAAGAGACCCACAACGCACTCCTCGGCTGGCTACAGGATAACAACGAGTTCGAGGTTCCCGATTCGCTCATCGAACACCAGGTTCAGATCCGGTTGCAGCGGCTCATGAGGAACCTGACCGACCAGGGTGTCAACCCTCAACGATTGGATGTGGACTGGGGAAAGATCCGGGCCGATCAACACGCGGAGGCCGTTCGGGACGTGCGGGGTTCACTGATTCTCGAACACCTGGCAAAAACTGAAGACATCCGGGTTGAGGACGAAGAGGTCGAAAAGGAAATCGATACCATCGCCGCAGAAATGAATCGTCCCAAGGAAAATGTCCGCGAAGTCCTCGGCCGAAACGACGGCCTGGAACGGATCAAGGGACAGATTCAAAACAAGAAAGTGCTCATCATGCTCGAGGAACGGGCAAAGGTCGTCCCGGCGGGAAGCCTCGGCCAGGAAGAGGACGGCGAGGAAAGCGCACCGCAAATCCTGGAGCCATAAAAGGTCGGCGGTCAGAGACCGCCGCAGCAGCATATTTCTATCACCCAACCTCGAACCTCGAACCTCGGATTTCGGACTTCCGGGGAACGGTCTTTGACCGCATCACTACTCTGTCGATGCTGTATGCTATTTTTATGGGCAGTTTGTGACACAATTCTCCTATAAGTATAACTGGACCTCTGGTTGAGGTTGCCCGATGCATTGAACGAGGAAATGCGTAAAAACATGGAAGAAAGAAACACGTTGATCCCGATGGTCGTGGAACAGACCAACCGCGGCGAACGAGCCTACGACATCTATTCCCGGCTGCTGCGTGACAGCATCATTTTCATCGGAACTCCAATCGACGACAACGTTTCCAACGTCGTCACTGCCCAGTTGCTCTTCCTGGAAGCTGAAGACCCGGATCGCGATATCTCGCTGTATATCAATTCGCCCGGTGGGTCGATAACGGCCGGACTGGCCATCTACGACACGATCCAGTTTATCCGCCCGGATGTCACGACAATCTGTGTCGGACAGGCGGCCAGCATGGCAGCGGTCCTGCTTGCGGCTGGAACAGACAAGAAGCGTTTTGCCCTTCCACATTCCCGGATCCTGATTCACCAACCGTGGTTGGGCGGGCTGCAGGGGCAGGCAACCGATATCGAGATCCATGCGAAGGAGATTCTCCGGATGCGCAGCACGCTGAACGACATTCTGGCCAAGCATACGGGCCAGGACCTAGAAAAGATCGAAAAAGACGTGGAGCGCGACTACATCATGAGCGCGGAACAGTGTAAGGAATATGGTCTGATTGACGAAGTTATTTCAAAACGTGAATAGGGCCCATCCCATTGGTGCATAAAAAATTGATGCACAAGAAGTTGTAACGACTTTCGTTTTGCGGTCGCGTGTCCGCAGACGGTGTGGAGGAAAGCGGTTTGAAGAAGAACAGCGGCGATGTCCTTCAATGTTCCTTTTGTAACAAGAGCCAGAACGATGTTCGGAAGTTGATCGCCGGTCCCACGGTATTCATCTGCGACGAATTGGGCGTGGATTTTTTTCACCGTATCGGTATCG